>JBBDNV010000111.1:0-20033 GCA_040877415.1 Pirellulales bacterium | reverse complement strand
GGGTCTCGCCGCGACGTGCTCGGAGCCAGTCCCATTTTTCAACGGCCTGCTAGGCGCAAGCGGCACTTCGGCCAGCCAGTTGGTTCGATTGGCCGACAAGCCGCCGGTGGCCAATTCTTCCTTGGTGCCGAGCACCACCCGGTTGGTTTCGCGTTCCAGACGAATCACGAAACGGGGTTCTCCCAGGGCAATGCCCAGGCCTTTGCGCTGCCCGACGGTAAACTGTTCGAGCCCGTCGTGAGTGCCGACCACGCGGCCGTCGCTGGTGACGACCTGGCCGGCGCTTCGCGAGGCTCCCCGTTTGCGGCGAATAAACGCCGCGTGATCGCCCGAGGGGACGAAACAAATTTCCTGGCTATCGCGCTTGAGAGCCACGCCCAGATCCAAGGAGCCGGCGATGCGGCGAATCTCGTGCTTGTGATAGGGGCCGACGGGCAGCATCATGCGGGTCAGATACTTCCGCTCGATGCCAAACAGCACGTACGACTGGTCCTTCGTGGCGTCCACAGCGCGGCACAGCGCCGGCAAACCGTCCCGGCCGGCGCCGAGCCGGGCGTAGTGCCCCGTGGCCACGAACTCGGCCCCGACGCTGTCGGCGTAGTCGAACAGCCGGCCGAACTTGATCCAGTTGTTGCACATGACGCACGGATTGGGAGTGCGCGCCGCGGTGTACTCGTCGATGAAGTAGTCGATGATCCGGCGGAAGTCATCCTGGAAATCGATGGCATAAAAGGGGATGTCGAGCTGATCGGCGACGCGTCGGGCATCCGCCGCGTCGCTGGCGGTGCAGCAGCCCTGCTTGTGGTCGGTTCGGGAGCCGACGACGGGCAGCGACCCCGGTTCTTCGGACGAGCAACCCCCGTCCGGCGGCTCGCCGTGCCGCATGAACACGCCAATGACGTCGTGGCCATCGGCGCGCAGCAAGTGGGCCGCCACGCTGCTATCCACCCCACCGGACATGGCCAAGACGACGCGCGACATGCGACGAGTTTGTTCCCAAGGAAAGAGACGCAGTTTTCTGCATCAAGTCTAGCGGTGTCAGGGATTTGGGGCAACCGTTGGAGGGGGACGCTAGTCACACACCACCGAAATCCGTTCGCTAACAAAGGGCTAACAATTGCCCCGTATGATGTTAGGCATGAAGCCGTTTGCTCGCTCAAGTTGCCTGCTCTTGCCGATGGCGCTGGCCGTCGCCGTCGTGACCGCGACGATCGCGGGCTGTTTTTCCGATTCGCGGCGCGACGATAGCACGATTCGCATCACCGGCTCCGACACGATGGTCAACCTGGCGCAGGCCTGGGCCGAGGCGTATCACGAGGCGCATCCCGACATATCCTCGCCGGTGCGCGGCGGCGGATCGGGCGTGGGGATCGCGGCGTTGATCAACGGCAAGGTGGACGTCGCCACGGCCAGCCGGGCGATGAAGGACAAGGAAATCGCGCTGGCCAGGCAAAACACCGGCAAGGAGCCAAAGCAATTCATCGTCGGCCGCGACGCCCTGGCAATTTACGTGCACAAGGACAACCCGCTCGACGAGATCACGATCGACGCCTTGGCGGAAATCTACGGCGAGGACGGCACCATCACAACCTGGCCGCAATTGGGGGTCGACAACGCGGACTGCGCCGGCGGCGAAATCATTCGCATCAGCCGCCAGAACAATTCGGGCACGTACGCCTATTTCCGCGAGATCGTCTTGGGCGAGAAGCGCGAATATAAACAGGGCGCCACGGCACAAAGTGGCTCGTCGGAACTGGTGACGCTGATTTCCAGAACCCCCTGCGCGATCGGCTACAGCGGCATGGGCTACTACAGGCCCGGCGAAGTAAAGATGCTCAGGGTCTCCCGGAAAAAAGGGGAACCGGCGATCGAGCCGACGCTCGAAACCGCGCTGGACAACACCTATCCGATTTCGCGGCCGCTGTACATCTACACGTTGGGTGAGCCGACCGGGGCGGTGCAAGAGTTCGTCGAGTGGATACTGGGCCCCGAAGGGCAAAAGATCGTCGCGGACGTCGGCTACGTTCCGAATCCCAAGGCAACCGAGACCCCGAGCGCCGGGGGCGATTCCGGCGATAACCGATCAGCCGACAAAGGCCCCGTTGCGGCCGGCGCCGATCCGGCCGCGAATGACGCTTCTCCCCGCGCGGCCGGGCAGCCCTAATGACGACCTGGATCCGATTCCGATGGCAACGCTGAGGGCTACTTCCGAACGACGGCGTGCCACCGCCCGCGTGTCGTGGTTCCGGCGGCTGCCGGAGTTGGCGATCGAGTCGCTGATTCGGCTGTGCGGGTGGAGCGCGATTCTGTTCGTATTCGGGATCTTCTTTTTCGTGTTTCGCGAAGGGGCTCCCTTGCTGTTCGGCGGGCTGGATCTGGCGGAGTTTTTCGGCAGCACGAATTGGAATCCGGTCGCCGACACGCCGCATTACGGCATTCTGGGCCTGTTGGCCGGCACGACGTCGGTGACCGTGTTGTCGATGGCGATCGCCGTGCCCTTGGGACTGGGGGCCGCGGTGTTCGTCTCCGAATTCTGCTCGTCCAAAGTGAAGGAGGTGCTGAAGGTCGCCATCGAACTTTTGGCCGCCATCCCGTCGATTGTGTGGGGATTTATCGCGTATATGATGCTCAACCCGATCATCATCGCGGTGACCGGGGCCCCGGTGGGTCTGAACATTCTCAACGCGTCGATCATTCTCGCGCTGATGAGCGTGCCGGTGATCGTTTCGGTCGGTGAAGATTCCTTGAAGGCCGTGCCCGACTCATTTCGCGAGGCCGCCGTGGCGCTGGGCGCCAGCCGCTGGGAGATCGTTTATCGCGTGTTGTTTCCGGCGGCCAAGAACGGCCTCTTGGCCGCGGTGCTTCTGGGCGTGGGCCGCGCGATCGGCGAAACGATGGCCGTGCTGATGGCCACCGGACACGCCAATCAGATTCCCACAAGCCCGCTGGATCGCGTGCAAACCCTCACCGCCACGATCGCCCAGGAGCTGGGCGAGACCGTGCAGGGGGGAGATCATTACCGCGTGTTGTTCGTGATCGGGATCTTGCTGTTTGTGATCGCCTTTGTCGTCAATTTGACCGCCGATCTGGTCGTCCGCGGAATTCGGGGCAAGCAAAATGGCTGAGGCGAAAGCCGCCCACTATCGCTACTTTGTTGCGCCGCGGGAAAACGGCGACCGGGGAGACGGCACGCCCCAGCGGCCGATGGCGAGCGTGCGCGAGGCGCTCGAGGGCGTCGCGCGGCGTCACGGCGGGGCGGCTCCCTCGGTCAAGAAGCTGGGCGGCTACGATCGCGTGGACATTTGCTCAATTGCCCGTCCGAACGCCCCCGGACCGCGGCGCCGAGCCCCGCGCTATGAGTTCCACGTCGATCCGCTGGGGGCCGCCGACAGCCTGGGCACCGGCACCGCGCAATTGCCCTGGCCCGATCTGGACACGGCGCTCGTGGGCGTGACGCGGCTGGACGAAGCGGGCGCAATTCCGCTAGCGCCCGGCGAGCATTTGAGCCTGTCGGTGCGCGAGGTGTTTTCGGCCACGCCCGTGGACCGCAGCAAGCGCCGGCACGAGCTCGCGGCCGGGATCGTATTCGGCATGATGACGCTGTCGCTCGTCGTGCCGCTGGTGCTGATCCTGGGTCATCTGTTGTTCAAGGCCTGGCCGGTGCTCACGGCGTCGTTTGTTTTCGAGAACCCGCACAACAAGATGACGGCCGGCGGCGTCTGGGCTCCGCTGGTGGGCACGTTCTACCTGGTTTTCATTTCGCTGTTGGTGGCTTCGCCGATCGGCATTCTGGCCGGCGTGTACCTGAACGAATATGCCAAGGACAACTGGTTCACGCGGATCGTGAACCTGGCCGTGGTGAACCTGGCCGGCGTGCCCAGCATCGTACACGCGCTGTTCGGCGTGGGCGCCTTCGTGCTGTTTGCCGGCATGGGCGAGTCGGTGCTGGCCGCCTCGTGCACGCTGGCCATCATGACGCTGCCGGTGATCATCTCCAGCACGAAAGAGGCGCTGGCCAGCGTGCCTGTGACGTTTCGCGAGGCGTGCTGGAACATGGGGGCCAGCCGCTGGCAGACCATTCGCACGATCGTGCTGCCCAACTCGATCAGCGGCATCCTCACCGGAGTCATCCTGCAGGTGTCGCGCGCCGCGGGCGAGACCGCTCCGATCCTGTTTACCGGGGCGGCCTTCTACTTGAACGTCCCCAGCAAGGGACTGCGCTACTTCTTTCCCTATTCGCTGGGCGATAGCTGCATGGCGCTGTCCTACCACCTGCACACCATGCTCACGCAGGTCAAGGGGGCCACGCCCGAACAGATCGCCTCGGGCGAGTCGCTGCCGCTTGAGCAGTTGCAGTATGGGACGGCCGTGGTGTTGATCGGACTGGTGCTGCTGGTGAATAGCGCGTCGATCGGGCTGCGGGTCTATCTGCGATCGCGCAAGAAATGGTAACGCATGGCCTCGATCGGGATTCAGATTCAACATCTTTCGGTCAGCTACGCCGGCCGGCCGGCGCTCTGCGACATTTCGCTGGACATCCCGCCCAATCAGATCTTCGGCGTCATCGGACCGGCGAATTCGGGCAAGACCACGCTCTTGAAGTGCATCAACCGCACGATCGACTTCGTCAGTTCGGCCGAGGTCGAGGGCCGGGTCATGGTGGGCCACGAGGACGTGCGCGAGGTGGGTAACGTCTATGAATTGCGGCGGCGGATCGGCATGGTGTTTCCGCTGCCGGTCGGGCTGCCGCTTTCGGTTTACGACAACGTGGCCTACGGGCCGCGCATGGCCGGCCTGCGGCACCGCGGAGAGCTGGACGCGCTGGTGGAAAAATGTATCCGCCAGGCCGCGCTGTGGGACGAGGTGAAAGACCGGCTCAACATGCTGGGCACGAAGCTTTCGGGCGGGCAGCAGCAGCGGCTCACGCTGGCCCGCGCGCTGTCGCTCGAGCCCGAGATCTTGTGCCTCGACGAGTTTTCGATCGCCATCGACCCGGTGACGACGATGAAAATCGAGGAAGTGTTGCTGGCGTTGAGCGAGGAAATGACGATCGTGCTGGTGACGAACCTCGTGCAGCAGGCGCGGAGACTGGCACAACACACCGCGTTTTTGAATAATTCACACCTGGTGGAAGTGGGGGAGACCATGCAGATGTTCACCAAGCCCACCGAAAGCCTGACGTACGACTACGTGACCGGGAACATCGGCTGATGCACACTGGCGCACTGGCGAGCTACAGCATCCAGACCAGAGGTTTGAATCTCTGGTACGGAGACTTTCAGGCGCTACAGCGCATCGACATCGACATCCGTTCCTCGTGCGTGACGGCGCTGATCGGGCCGTCGGGCTGCGGCAAGACCACGCTGCTGCGTTGCTTCAACCGCATCAACGAGCGCTACGGCAACGTGCGCACGACGGGCCAGATTTCGATTTTGGGCAAGAATATTTACGACGCCGACGTCTCGTTGTCCGAGCTGCGCAAGACGGTCGGCATGGTGTTTCAGCGGCCCAACCCCCTGCCGATTTCGATCTATGAGAACGTGCTCTTCGGTCTGCGCGTGCACACGCGGCGCGACGCGTTTTCGCGCGCCGAGCGCGACGCGCTGGTGCAACTGGCCCTCGAGGACGTCTTCCTGTGGAAAGACGTCAAGGACAAGCTGCGCTCGAAGGCCACGCTATTGACGCTCGAGCAGCAGCAGAAACTGTGCATCGCCCGATTGTTGCCGCTCAAGCCCCGAGTCATCCTGATGGACGAGCCGTGCTCGGCCCTGGATGCCGTAGGGACCCAGGCCATCGAAACCCTGATCGAAAACCTGAAGCAAAAATACACGATCGTCGTCGTGACCCACAACATGGGCCAGGCCGCCCGGGCCAGCGAGGAGTGCGTCTATATGCTCTTGGGAGAGGTCATCGAACACGGCAAAACCCAGGACATTTTCCTCAACCCGCAACGCAAAGAAACGGAAATGTACATCGAGGGACGCTACGGCTAGACGCGCGCCGTCCTGCCGCGGGCTGTCGCGGGCTTTACAGGACGAAACTCTTCGGCGAGACTTGAATCATTGGGTGAGCGATTCGCTTGCGGTTTAGCATGCCTGCACCGCGCGGCCGCTCGCTTGCCCGACGCAGCAGAGACGGGCCATGGCCAAGCAGCTTCCGCGACAAATCGACGGATTGAAGCAAAAAATCCTCTTCGTGGGCACGCTGGTCGAAGAGGCGATCGCCAAGGCCATTTCGGCGCTCAACAATCGCGACCGCAATCTGGCCAACCTGGTGATTGAGGAAGACGCCGAAATCGACCGCATGGAGGTCGAGGTCGAGGAAGAATGCCTGAAGGTTTTGGCCCTCTACCAGCCCGTGGCCGCCGACCTGCGGTTCGTGGTGGCCGTGCTCAAGATCAACAACGATCTGGAGCGGATGGGCGATCTGGCCAAGAATATCGCCAAGCGCGTCGTATTTCTGGCCGATTGCGAGCTGTACGACCTGCCGGTCGATTACCGTCCCATGGCCGCCCGGGCCAAGAGTATGGTCAAGGACAGCCTGGACGCGCTGGTGAACTCCGATACGGCGCTGGCGCAAAAGGTGCGCGAGAGCGACGACGACGTCAATGCACAAAGGCGCTTGATCGAGGAGCGAATCGAAAAGCAGATCGCCAAGGATCCCGTCCAGACCGAGGGGCTGTTGCGCCTTTCTTCCGTGGCTCGCCACCTGGAGCGGATCGGCGACCTGGCCACGAACATCGCCGAGGACGTGATCTACATGGTCGACGGCGAAATCGTCCGCCACCACCACGTCGAATGAAGCCGATTTAGGCAGGCGGCCGCTTGCGGCTTTGCATGGCACCCGCCGCTATGGCGTCATCGCTCCGCACACCGGCGGGTCCCAGCCGAGCTCGTTCTGCCGGGCGACCAGCTCGTCGAACCGGGCGGCCACGTCGGGCGCCAGCGGCGACATGCGGCGGATGCGCATGTCCATATGCGCGCTGATCTGTTCCGACGTGGCGGCCAACACTTCGGTTTCGTCGACGGTCATGAAGTGCATGTAGTGGAACCGCTTGGCGCTGCGCGCTAGCGCCCGGCTGCGCAGCGTGACGTGTTGGCCGACGCGCACTTCCGCCAGGTAGCGGATGTGCGTCTGGAGCACGAAGCTGCCGACTCCCCGCGCCTTCCAATTGGCCCAGTTGAATCCCCACAGCTCGCCGAACTTGTCGAACGCGTAGCTGAACAAATGGGTATACCACATGACGTTCATGTGGCCCATTTCATCGCGATAGCTTTCCGGAATCTCCTTGCGATACGTGATCGGCAATCCTTCCAGGTCCACCGGCGCGATTCTCTTTTGCATACAATCGGCAGGTCAGGCAATGCCGTGCCTGACATTCTTGGTTTTTTCAATTCATTCAAGCCCAGGGAAGGCCTTCCCTGGGCTTTACGTTTTGTCAAATCCCGCTGGCACGCTCACACAGCGCGAGCAAAAAATCCTACGATTTGGTTTTGTCGAAATCGGCAAATGTCTGGCCGCTTTCGGCGAGTTCTTTGAGTAGCGGCGAGGGAGTCCACAGGCTGCCCTGCCGCTTTTCGAACTCGCACACTTTGTCATAGACGTTCTTGAGCCCGACCGTGTCGGCATGCCACATCGGCCCGCCGCGATGGGCCGGGAAGCCGTAGCCCAGGATGTAGAGCATGTCGATGTCGACGGCCCGCAAGGCGATGCCTTCGGACAGGATGGTGGCGCCTTCGTTCACGAGGGCGTACAGCGTGCGCTCGAGGATTTCCTGGTCCGAAATCGGGCGCCTTTTGATGCCGGCCTTTTCGGCCGTTTCCTCGATCAGCTTCTGCACTTCGGGATCGGGGATCGGCAGGCGGCTGCCCGGCTCGTACTTGTACCAGCCGGCGCCGGTTTTTTGGCCGTAGCGTCCCATTTCGCAGATCCGATCGACCACCAGCGGCTGGCGAACGCCCGCAGGCTCCAGGTGCTTGTACTCCTTGCGAATGCGCCAGCCGACGTCCAGGCCGGCCAGATCGCCCACCGCGTGCGGGCCCATGGCCATGCCGAAATCGTAGAGCACCTTGTCGACCTGTTCGACGCGGGCCCCTTCTTCGAGCAGGAACTGGGCCTCGCGCTGATAACAATGGAACATCCGGTTACCGAGGAACCCGCGGCAGTTACCCACCAGGATGCCCACCTTGTTGAGCCTTTTGGCCAACGCCATCGACGTGGCGATCACCGTGTCGCTGGATTTTTTGCCGCGCACGATTTCGATGACCCGCATCACGTTGGCCGGGCTGAAGTAGTGATGGCCGATCACCTTGTCGGGTCGCGACGTGGCCGAGGCGATCTCGTCGATGTTCAACGTCGAGGTGTTGCTGGCCAGAATCGTCTCGGGCCGCGTCGCCTTTTCCAGCTCGCCGAAAACCTTCTTCTTAAGCGCCATTTCTTCGAACACGGCCTCGACCACGATGTCGGCCTCCTTGAACTTGTCGTAGGTCAAGGTCGGCTCGATACGCGCCATCCGCTCGTCCATCTGTTTTTGCGTGAGCCGTCCCTTGGAGACCGTGGCGGCGTAATTCTTCTTGATGATCGACATTCCGCGGTCGAGCGCCTCCTGCGAAACCTCCTTAAAGAGGACGGGGATGCCGGCGTTGGCGTAGTTCATCGTGATGCCGCCGCCCATCGTGCCGCCGCCGACAACCGCGGCCCGTTTGATGTCCACCAGCGGCTGGTCCTTGGGGATGCCGGGAATCTTGGCCACGGCCCGTTCGCCGAAAAAGACGTGAATCATGGCCTTCGACTGATCGGAGAACAGACACTCTTTGAACAGCTCCTGCTCTTTGGCGAGGCCCTCGTCGAACGACAGCTTCGTGGCCGCTTCCACCGCGTCGAGGGCCTTGCCGGGGGCGAACAGCCCGCGGGCGCGCTTCTTCACGGCGTCGCGCACCGCGGCCAGGGCCTTTTCGTTCACCGCCTTATTGGAGATCTTGTCGGTGAGCTCGCGGGTCTTGCGCGGCGGCTTGCCGGCCTTAACCAATTCGCGGGCGTAGGCCACGGCGCCGGCGAGCAGGTCGCCTTCGATGACCTTGTCGATGATGCCGGCCTCGTGCGCTTGGGGCGCGGAAACCGGGTCGCCGAAGGCGCACATTTCCGCGGCAATTTGCACGCCGGCCAACCGCGGCAGACGCTGCGTGCCGGCCGCGCCGGGAATGATGCCCAGCTTGACCTCGGGTTGGCCCACCAGAGCCTGGGGAACCGCCACGCGATAGTGGCAGGCCATGGCGGTCTCCAATCCGCCGCCAAACGCCGTGCCGTGAATCGCGGCGACGATCGGCTTGGGGCAATCCTCGATCATGCGCAGGATCGGATTGAAGCCGACTCCCCGGTCCTTCTGGCCCGCGGTCATCTTGCCGAATTCCTTGATGTCGGCGCCGGCGATGAACGATCGTCCGGCGCCGATGAGCACGATGGCTTTCACAGAATCGTCTTGGGCGGCGGCTTCGACCGAGGCCTTGATTCCCTCGGGCACGCCGGGGCTCAGCGCGTTAACCGGCGGGTTGTTGATCGTGATCACGCCGATATCACCGTCTTTTGTAAGTGTGACCAGTTCGCTCATGGGAATCGTCCTCGTGGTTCGTTATCAATTACCGCTTGCGGTTTAGGGTTTTATTACCGTAACGCTTCCGCCGGCCCGTTCAAGGGATGGGGCGGCGTTTGATGAATTCGATGATGTGGCCGGCGATCTCTTGTCCCTTGTCTTCCTGCAGGAAGTGGCCGGCATCGTGAATCGTGATTTCCGGCTCGTCGGCGGCCGTGGGAATGAGCTTGCGGAAGAACTTGTCTCCGCCGCCGGTCACCGGGTCCTTGTCGGAAAACATCACCAGCACCGGCCCCGTCCACGATTTGAACGCCTCGGCCGCCTTGCGCATGTGCGGCAAGGCCTCGGCGTCTTCGGAGATCGGCACCAAGAGCGGAAACTTGAGCGCCCCGTCCTTGTAGCTGACGTCGGGAAAGGGGGCGTTGTAGGCGGCTAGAACTTCGCTCGGCAACTCGCTGACCGTGGCCCCTTGCAAAACGCGGCCGATGTCCATGTCCTTGGACCGTTCGGCAAATGCCCGCCAGGCCGAGAATCCCGCCGACGGCGATTTGCCGCCCACCGGCAGCCCGGTGTTCATGATCACCAGCCGCGCGAAACGCTCGGGCATTTCGGTGGCGATCGGCAACCCGAGCAATCCGCCCCAATCCTGGCAGACCAGCGTGATGCGCTTGAGATCCAACTGCTTGATGAACGACGCCAGCGCGTCGTGGTGCAGGGCGTACGTATACGATTCCTTGCCCACCGGCTTGTCGGATCGCCCGAAGCCGATCAGGTCGACGGCGACGACGCGTCCGTGCTTCGCCAGCGGCGGAATCATTTTGCGATACAAGTAGCTCCAGGAAGGCTCGCCGTGGACGCAGAGGATCACGTCTCCCGTTCCTGCTTCGACGTAGGCCATGCGCAGGCCGTCTTGCACGTCGACGTAATGCGGCTCGTAGGGGAAGTCGGCGAGATCGCGAAACCGCTCGTCGGGAGTTCGCAGGGCTTTCATCGAACCGCCTCCTGAGGTTTTTGGATCATCCGCGGCGACCGGCGAGAGGGTGGACACAAGGGTAAGAAAAAGCAAGGCACGCGTGATCATGGTCGCTGGTTGCTTCCCGGGGTGGCACCGAGGGGAGAAATTTTACAGGCAGGCCTCGAACAGGCCGGCGGCCCCCTGCCCTCCTCCGATGCACATGGTCACGACGCCGTATCGGGCTTTGCGGCGCAGCATTTCATTGGCGATCGTGCCGACCATCCGCGAACCGGTCATGCCGAACGGATGGCCGATGGCGACCGAGCCGCCGTTGACGTTGAGCTTTTTGGAATCGAGGCCCAGAGAATCGCGGCAATAAACGACCTGCACGGCGAACGCCTCGTTCAACTCCCACAGATCAACGTCGTCGATCGTGAGGCCGTTTCGCCGGAGCAGCTTGGGCACGGCGAACACCGGTCCGATCCCCATTTCGTCCGGCTCGCAGCCGGCCACCTGGAAGCCGCGGAACACCAGCTTGGGCTTGATGCCCAGCGTTTCGGCCCGCTCGCGCGACATGACCACGCACACGCTGGCTCCGTCGGACATCTGCGAAGCGTTGCCGGCGGTGACCGTGCCTTCACCGCTGTCCGGATCGAAGTACGGCTTGAGCTTCAACAAGCCTTCCAGGGTCGTGTCGGCACGATTGCACTCGTCCTTGACGATCGTGTGTTCTTCCTTGCTCGTGATTTCGCCGGTCTGCTTGTCGACGATGCCGCGGGTGACTTTCATCGGCGCAAGCTCTTCGTCGAGGTAGCCTTCGGCCTGCGCCCGGGCGGTGCGCTGTTGGCTCGACAGCGCGTATTCGTCTTGCGTTTGGCGGCTGATCTTGTAGCGTTTGGCGACGACTTCGGCCGTGTCGCCCATGACCATGTAGATTCCGGGCTTGCGCTCTTTGACCCACGGGTTGGGCTCGCCGCGGCGTCCCTGAATGGCCGTGATGCTTTCCACGCCCCCGGCCAGCATCACGTCGACACCTTCGTTCGTGATCTGATGGCAGGCCAGCGCCACGGCCTGCAAGCCGGAAGAACAAAAGCGATTGATCGTGGCGCCGGCCACCGTGACGGGCAATCCGGCGCGAATGGCGGCCACGCGGGCCACGTTGGTGCCCTGCGTGCCTTCGGGATTGGCGCAGCCCAGGTAGACGTCTTCGATTTCGGACGCGTCGAGCTGGGGGACCTTTTTCAGTACGTCCGTAATGCAGTGAGCGGCCAGATCGTCGGGCCGCGTGAGATTGAACGAGCCGCGGAAGCTCTTGGCCAAAGGCGTCCGCGAATGGGCAACGACGACGGCTTCTCTCATCGGTAGGTTCTCCCGTTTGGACGGTAGTTTGGCACCGGTCGGCGCCCGCGGCGGGCGCGAACCAGGTGCAGGTGATCGAGCACCCCGACGTGTACCTCGTGGGGTCGGAAATCGACCGCCGACAGCGGACGCGAGACGGTGGACGACCGGCATGCCGGAAAACTCCGGCATGGCCGGCGCTCTAGCAGGTCAAAACGAGCGGCCCTGTTGGCGCCTACCGTCCGTTCGGTAGAATGTACACCAGGGCGCGCGGGCTGGGAAGAGACCGCCGGGGGTTGGCGGGCATTTTTTTTCGGCCCGACTTGCCGTTACGGCGGTCCAAACCCAGGCGACATGTGGCGGTGCGCGCGTCCGAATCGCCCCCGGGCCGCGCTGGGCTTATGCTGAGAGACGCGAAACGGGGGGCGGACGGATGCTCCGGCCGCCGCCGTGTCTGTCAGAACCGAACCGGGAGACATGCGTCATGCTGAATCTGGCTATCGTGCTCTTGGAGAACGCGCAGCGTTTGCCCGATCAGACGGCCGTCATTTGCGACGAGCGGAAGTTGACATACGCCGAACTGGAGACGGCCACCAACCGGCTGGCCAGCTCACTGGTGAAACTCGGTCTCCATCGGGGGCAGAAAATGATCGTCATGCTGCCGAACATTCCCGAGTTCGTCGTCAGCTATTTCGGCATTCTCAAGACCGGCGGCGTGGTGGTGCCGATCAACATCCTTTACAAGGCGCGCGAAATTGAATTCTTGCTCGAAGACAGCGAGGCCATCGGCATCGTCGCCTGCACCGAATACCTGGACGAGGCGCTGGCGGCCTATCGCAGCGTCGACACGTGCCAGCACCTGATCCTGGTCGATTTTCCGGCCAAGGCGCCCGAGGTCGACGAAGCCGGCGTACACCGATTCGATGAGCTGGTTCGCTCGGGTTCGCCGCGGTTCGAAATCGTGGCCACGTCGCCCGACGACACCGCGGCGATCGGGTACACCAGCGGCACGACCGGCAAGCCGAAAGGAGCGGAGCTGTCGCACTTCAACTTGTTCTATCAGTGCCGCGTGCTGCCGATGTTTACCACGGAGGTGCCGCGGGAGAACGACGTGCGCATGGCGGTGCTCCCCTTGTTTCACTCGTACGGCCAGTCGTGCGTGATGAACACCGTGCTGGCGCTGGGCAGCACGCTGTCGCTGGTGACGCGCTTCGACCCGGCCAAGACGATGGAGCTTATCGAGCGCGACAAGGTGACGCATTTTGCCGCCGTGCCGACGATGTACGTCACGATGCTCAATCATCCGGACCGGCCGAAGCACGATCTGAGCTCGCTGCGGATGTGCGCCAGCGGCGGGGCGCCGATCGCCGTGGAAACGCTCGATACGTTTAAGAAGCACTACGGCTTTCACATTCGCGAGGGATACGGATTGACCGAAACCTCGCCCACGGCCACCTGGAGCCAGGACCCCGTGGTTCCCAGGGCCGGATCGTGCGGCAAGGCGGTCTGGGGCTGCCAGATCAAAATCGTCGACGACGACGGCCGCACCATGCCGCCGGGTAAAGAGGGCGAAGTCCTCATCCGCGGCGTCAACGTCATGAAGGGCTACTACAAGCAGCCCGAGGCCACGGCCCAGATCATCAAAGACGGCTGGTTCTACTCGGGCGACATCGGCAAGCTCGACGAAGACGGCTATCTGTACATCGTGGCCCGCAAGAAGGACATGATCCTGCGCGGCGGTTTCAACGTCTACCCGCGCGAAATCGAGGAGTTGCTCTACGAGCATCCGGCCGTGGCCGAAGCGGCCGTGGTGGGCGTGAAGCATGAAGAGTTGGGCGAGGAAATCAAGGCGATCGTTTATCTCAAGCCCGGCTGCCGGGCCACGGAAGAGGAGTTAAAGGCTTATTGCAAGGAACGAATCGCGGCCTTCAAGTATCCGCGGATCGTCGAGATTCGAGACGCGCCGCTGCCCAAGGGCCCTTCGGCGAAGATTCTCAAGCGCGAACTGGTCGAAGAACACGAGCGGGCCCAGGCGGCGACCGTACACAACTGAGAACGACAATTCGAGTGCCACTGTTTGCTTGTCAAGCAGTGCAGACGTCACCGCTGGACGAACGCCGCCGGTGGCACCAAGTGGCACGCCTATTCCAGGAGCCGACAAAAATGGCCTACGAAGACATTCTCTACGAAGTTTCCGATCGCGTTGCCACGGTCACGCTCAACCGGCCGACCAAGCTCAACGCCTGGACCCAGAAAATGGAAGCGGAAGTGCAGGAGGCGATGCTTTCGGCCGGCGGCGACAGCAGCGTGCGCGTGATCGTGCTCACCGGAGCCGGACGCGGATTCTGTGCCGGGGCCGACATGGGCGATCTCGACAGCCTGTCCAAGTCGGGCGACCCGGCCGAAACCGTCAATCGGCTGCGCGCGCACTTCGCCGGCCCGCGCATCGACGGCGCCTTGGCCGATTTTCAAAAGACCTATTCCTACTTTCCGGCCATCGGCAAGCCGATCATCGGCGCCATCAACGGCCCGGCGGCCGGGCTGGGTTTCGTCATCTCGCTGTATTGCGACCTGCGATTCGCTTCCGACCAGGCCAAATTCAGCACGGCATTCGCCCGCCGGGGGTTGATCGCCGAATACGGCATGAGCTGGATGCTGCCGCGGCTGGTGGGGCTGGCCAACGCCCTGGACTTGCTGTTCTCCGCGCGATTGATCGACGCCGCCGAGGCGCATCGCCTGGGCCTGGTCAGTCGCGTCATCCCGCAAGACCAGTTTGCCGCCGAAGTGCGCAAGTATGCCCTCATGCTGGCCAGCGAGGTTTCGCCGCGCTCGACGCGGGTCATGAAGCGGCAGGTTTACGGCGCGCTGTTTCAGAACCTCGGCGAGGCGATCGACGTGGCCAATGAAGAAATGGTCCAAAGCCTGGCCTGCCAGGACTTCAAGGAAGGGGTCGCCCACTTTCTCGAAAAACGACCACCCGCCTTTACCGGAAAGTAATTCACGTGAAAGCCAGTCAACAGGCCCCCGTGCTTCACATCGGGATTCCCAACCCGATGTTCGAAGGCGAACTGAATATGTACGTCATCGCCGGCGATCCGCTCACGCTCGTCGACACCGGCATCGGCACCCCCGAGGCGCTAGTGGCCCTCGAATCGGGCCTGGCTGCGCACCATCTGGCGATTGCCGACGTGCGGCAAGTGATCCTGACGCACAAGCACGCCGACCACATCGGGCTGGCGTGCGACATTCACGAGCGCTCCGGGGCCAAAGTCTATATCCACGAAGACGATTGGGAGGGCGTGACCAATCTCGACCAGCGCCATGCCGAGCACGTTCCCTTGGTGTGCAGCCGGCTGCGCGCCGCGCACATCCCGGAAGAGAGAATCGAAAAGCTGGCCGCGTTTCTCAGCCACGGCCGGCGCTTCGCCCGGCAGACGCCGGCCGAAAAAATGCGCGACGGCGATACTTTCGACATCGACGGCTGCAAGCTCGAGGTGATTCACACGCCGGGCCACACGCAGGGCAGCGTCTGCCTGCGATACGGCAACTACCTGTTCAGCGGAGACCACGTGCTGCCGACCATCACGCCCAACATCGGCGCCGGCGAAATGCGGCGCAGCGGCATGATGCGGCGATTCTTGAATTCGCTCGATCGCGTCGCCGCGTATCAAGCGGACGATCTCGTCGTGCTGCCCGGACACGGCGACCGGTTTTCGAACCTGGCCGAGCGATGCGCCCAGCTAAAGGCCCATCACGCCGAGCGCGAGGAAAAGATCCTAAAGATCCTGCGCGCCGGCGGCGGACGAATGACGATCTATGAAATCGCTCAATCGCTATGGGAGAAGCTGCCGGGCTATCACTTGGCGCTGGCCACGGCGGAAGTGAACTCGCACCTGGAGAAAGCCATCGAAGACGGCCAGATCGATCACGAGAACGGCCGCTTCTGGGCGACCTGATTCCACCTCGGGCTCAGAGGTCCTCGGCTGGCAGCGGAGTTACGGCCGGCGTTAGATAGCCCGGGGGCGTGGTGACCGGCGGCGGCGGACCCGGGCAGTACTGTTCGATATCGGGATCCTCGAACCCGTAGGCGTTTTGATAAAAGCGGCACGGTCCGGCGCAACAGCCGGCCACGCCCGCCGCGAGCGAAGCCGCGACCACCCATCCAAAAAGCCGGTTCATAAAAAAGCTCCCCGGTCGAAAGTGTCCCGATTGGACGGAACCTATTGATCCTATCGGTTGCGCGGGCTGGGCAAGATCATCGTTTTTCCCGGGAAGCGTGCCCGAGGGGCAGTGCTAGCGGAGTCGGTGATAGGGCGGGCCGCTACGCTTCCTCCAATCGATCGCGCAGCGCCTGCGCCGCCAGCAGGCCGAGCTCCTCGGCGAACTCGGGCACGTCGATGGCGTCCAACAGCCGCTTGCGCAGCCTCGCTGCCGCGCGGCGTGAGATGGCTTTCGTTCGCGTCACCAATGCCGGCAGCAACTCCGGGTCGATGTCGTGCAGGTAGAGGACGAAGGTCGGCAGCGGCTCTTCGGCCGGGAATTCGTTTTCGGGACTTTCCAGCCGGTTCGCGAAATACTCTCCGGCCAGCTCGAAGAAGCAATCCCTGTCGATGCGGGCTAGCGTCTCCAAACTGGAAAACACGGCCCGGTGCTGCTGAACGTCCTTGTGAAGGCGGTCGATCACGGTTTGCCGGAACTGCTCGAAGCGGAATTTGTAAACACCTTCCACGACCAGCACGGGGCGCGGGGACGACGGCGGATCGGACGGCAGCAGCCGGGTGCGGCATCGAAGCCGGTTGCCATCGGCGAAAAAGTCCAAGGCAAACTGCACTTCGAGCGGGAATGTGCCGTTTTCGATGCACTCCTGCATCCGCCAGCCGAGTGCCGATTCCAGCTCGGACTCGCTCAGTCCAAACGGCGGTCTCCCCTCGGCATCTTCATTCGTGAACCAGTCGGGCAGCTTGTGATCGTCCATGATTGCTTCCTTTCGATGCGCGCGTTTCCGAAAGAATGCCCATTCGGTTTCAGGGGTATGGCATGTACGGTGCCAGGTGATAGTACAGGCGATAGTGATGTTCTTCCTTGGCGATTTGCGCCAGATTGCGGCCCTGCGAATCGCGGTAGTCGGTATCCGCTCCGGCGGCCAGCAGGTGCTTGACGCTGTCGAGCGATTGGCCCCACACGGCGTGATGGAGCGGGCTCCAGCCGTCGGGATCGAGCGCGTTGGGCTTCGCGCCCCCGTTGTACAGCATCTCCACGATCTTTGGCCAACTGTTTCGCGCCGCGCACATCAACAGCGTCCAGCCCTTGGCGTTGCGAATATCCGGCTTCCCGCAATCCATCAGATACTTGAGAACCGCCTTTCGATCGCCGCGCTCGGCAGCCTGGAACACCGGTAGTGTTTCCTGGTACGACGCCTCCTTTGAGGCAGGGCTTAGGCATGACAAGAAATCCATGAAGCTGTCGGCGATCAAATACTCAAGATTCTCTTCGCTTCCCTCGTTATCGCGATCCCAAAAGTAGATCTTTCCGCAATTCTCTTCGGCCATCTCCATGCAGATTGGGTTCGAACCGTCACTCATGACGGATACAAAACTGTGCGGCACACGACCATGGAATACCTCGGCTGCATGGCGAATGTCAGCATAAGCGAATTGCTCATCAGGAACGATGCCCAGATTGTGGCCCAGATGTATTTGATTGACGCATCTTGTGGGATGCAGAACACGGAAACTTACACGGTGCGCCCAATCGCCCGCGTTGAACCTCAACAGAAAATCTCGGTATTGCTCCGGATAATCGACGCCCAGGTCAGCCTCCAACCGCGCAAGTTGATTCTCCGAAATTGGATCCCAGCAATCTTGGAGTCGGTCAAAAATGGGTGTGGAGTAATCCATCAACTCAGGGATACGGCATGTACGGTGCCAGGTGATAGTACAGGCGATAGTGATGCAGTTCCTTGGCGATTTGTGCCAGATTGCGGCCCTGCGCATCGCGATAATCGGTATCCGCTCCGGCGGCCAGCAAGTGCTTGACGCTGTCGAACGATTGACCCCAAACGGCATGGTGCAGCGGGCTCCAGCCGTCGGGATCGAGCGCGTTGGGCTTCGCCCCCCCGTTGTACAGCATCTCCACGATCCTTGGCCAACTGTTTCGCGCCGCGCACATCAAGAGCGTCCAGCCCTTGGCGTTGCGAATATCCGGCTTCCCGCAATCCATCAGATACTTGAGAACCGCCTTTCGATCGCCGCGCTCGGCAGCCTGGAACACCGGTAGCTCCTCCTTCCAGGTATCCAGTTCCGTGTACGGCGTCAAAGAGAGCAGAAACTCGGTAAAACTGTCGGCGATCAGATAGACGAGGTTGATATCGCTGCCTTCATGATATCGGTTCCAATAGAAAATCTTACCGTAGTCTTCTTCCGCGAGGTCAATACAAACAAGATCGCCCCACGCGCTCATGATCGGGACAAAGGTATCGGGAATGCGCCCGGAAAAGACTTCTGCATTGTTCACGATGTCGCTACCTGTGAAGCGATCATCCGGGATGATGCCATAGTTTGAGCTTAGCACAACGTCGTCGACGAATCGACCTGGATGGAGCACTCGAGTGATCACGAGGTGCGACCAGTCACCGGCGTTGAATCGCAACAGGAAGTCTCGATAGTCGTCGGGAAACTCGGCTTCCAAGTTATCCTCGAGCTGACGAAGTTGATCCTCCGAAATTGGATCCCAACAATTCTGTAGTCGGTCAAAGATGGGCAGCGTATAATCCATGAACTGCGACTCCGCTTGTGTCGGACAGTTATTAAGTCACCGACTGTGATCCGGAGACCGGCGGTTTTTGCAGCTTGTTCCTCAATTCGCGATCAAGCTTTTCTTTTGCCCGCTGCAATCGCAACTCGATTGCGCCCTCCTCTGATGGATTGGCAGGTGCAGCACCCGGTGGATGCGTGATCTTCATGCCGCGATGCATTTGGACGTAGATCCAATGGACTTCTCCGTAGAAGTCCCTGAGAGGCTCCTTGATCGCGTCGATCATCTCGTCCGGTTGCACGTACTTTGTAACACGAATGTTCTTGGCAAGCTCATTGAACGCGGCCGCTGTCTGCCTGCGGGCCGCCGTGTGGGCGAGTCGAATGGGGTCGTTGGCGTCCGCGTAGGCGGCTCTCAGGTTCTCTCTCGCTTGTTCACGAATGTTCGCAGCAAGCTCCTTGCCCAAATCGTAGGCGCCCACGATGTCGCCCAGCAGAGGTGTGGCTCGAACGATTGCGCCACCGACGCCGTGAGCTTCCACATCCTCGGCAAAGAATACCAAAGTGAGAGCTCCACCAATAATCGGAATTGCCTTCCCGAGCTTCTTAGCTTGGCTTGCAAGCCTCGAAGCAATGCGCTTGCGGATTGTTCCCAGAGGCCCTTTGCCCTTCATTGCCAACGCGTTCACCTCTCTGGCGACTTTAGGATCGAGCGTGTACTGCCGTGCCACACTGGCGGCCCCGATGTGCGGTATTCTGTTTAGTTCCTCTGGCACCAGTTGCATTCGGCCCGTGAAGATCGTCTGGCCTTTATGTTTTCCAATTTCAGTTGCAAGGCCGTCGTGGTGAAAAACATACCTAGCGTCATGCGAAGCCTTCCCAGTATGTTCCCTCCATGCTTTCAGAGCCTCTGAACTATCGAAGGTTTGCTTCCCGGTAATCGCGATGACAACATCTTCGCCCTCAATTGCCCACTTGTCGAAGATCGGGAGTCCCTTTTTGTACTCAATCTCCTTAACGATCTCGCCAGTGGATAGCCTGATAGGATTGTCCAGCTTGAACACACCGTTGCCCTCGGTACCCTGGATCCACTCTCCAGCCGGCAGCCGTTTGCCGAAAGGCATCGTCTTCGATGGCTTGGCTTCGGCTCGATGGCCCGTTGATTTCTCCGTGGTCTGTATTTGTCTCCCTTGCGCGCCGCCGCGGCGCGGCGCGGCGGCAAGAACAATCGCTTCCTCCGCCGCGTTCGATGAAGCGTCAATCTCGTCCGCATCAAAGGCGTCCTCCGGGCGCCCGAGTTCCTCGGCGATCAATTGACCGATCGAGTTGAGCGTACGCGGCGTGAGTCTTAGCCCGCGGTCGGTCCAGTGCTCGGCAAATATCGCCAGCGAGTCGCGCC
>JBBDNV010000110.1:0-20348 GCA_040877415.1 Pirellulales bacterium | reverse complement strand
AGCCGAAGCCAGGGCGCAAGACTAAATCAGCGTATTTCCAACTCAGGACACTAGACCTCGGAGACGAGGTTAACCACAACGACAACGGGCACAACGTAACAAAGAGTTTCGTTTTTGTACGTTGTGGCTTCGTGGTTAATTCTCAGCCCTCGGCTTCGGCTGGGCTTTTTGCCACTCGTCGGCCGAAACGGCCTGGCGCTCGTGCAATAGCACATGGGCGCCTTTCATGCCGCCGACGATGATGTCGGGCAATCCGTCGCCGTTGATTTCCGCCACCGTCACCTGCCGGCCGATGCCGATCTCGTCGGCCGCCAGGTAGGGAATCCAATCGACGCCGTCTTTGCCGCGGACGAGCTTGAACCAGTAGACCACGGCTGCTGCGTCCCACATCGGGCTTTGCGTGTGGTGCGACCAGTAGGTCTTGCCCGTGACGATGTCCTTCAGCCCGTCGCCATCGACGTCGGCCAGGTTGACCGAGTGCAGTTCGCTGAACACGAGGCCATAGCGATTCTCCTTGGGCGTGCTGCCCATGATGACGTGGGGCTTGAAGACGATTCGCTCGCCGTCGCGAAGCTGCTCGTGCCAGGCCAGGCCGAATTCATGCGCCGCCAGGCTCGTGATCACGTCGTTGTCGCCGTCGGCGTCGACGTCGTAAGCGTACATCTCCGCCCCGCCGGCCCGCGCGAAGGTGACCTTGTGAAGCTTCCATTGGCTCTCTGGGTCGAGCACCTCAGGCTGCTCGAACCAGCCGCTCTGAATGATGATGTCGCGGCGGCCGTCGCCGTTGATGTCGCCAATTCCCAGACCGTGGCCAAACGGCTTGGGCGCGTTCTGCTGGGAAACATTGTGAAACGTCCACGGCGAGAGCGGCTGACTCCAATCGATCGTGGCGTAACCGAAATAGCCGTCGTGCGTCGAGACCAGCTCCGGCCGCTGGTCGCCCACCAGATCGATGAGCTGCGGCGATTCGTTGCACACCGAATCGATCACCTCGTGCCGCGTCCAAGGCTTGTCGAAGCCGTCCTTTCCCGGGTTTTCATAGACGTAGCCCGGCGTGCCCGGAAAGCCGACCGTGAAGACGTCGTTTCGCCCGTCGCCGTTGAAGTCATAGAGCCAGCAGAAGAAATGATCCGCGTAGCGCTCGCGCGGCTGGGCCTTGGGCGGATAGATGGCGTGCTTCTCCACGAAATCCGGCCCCTTGTACCAATTGGGCCCGTACACGGCGTCGACCACGCCGTCGCCGTCAACGTCACCGACGTTGGCACCCTCGGAGTAATACACGTCGGTGAGCGGAACCACCTGGAAGCGGTGCAGCTCATGCTCCGCGGCCGTCGCCAGGCGGCCGACTGCCACCAAAGCCACAACGATCAAGGGCAACGACTGGCGAGACATGGGTTTCTCCTAATTCGCGCAAAGACACAAGAAGCGCCTCTCACTGTGTCACAGTGCAAAGCGACTGTCAAAGGCGACGCGAAAAAACGGCGCGCCAACTTGGGCGCGGCCTGAAAGCCCGGTTCTCTTACTCAACAACCACAAACCGATACGGCTTTTCCGCCCAGGGACCCGAGTAGTCGACGCCGACGCGCGGCGTCGTCTTGATCCGCTTGTGGGGAATCTTGAGCCCGCGATCCTCGATCCACAAGGCCGCCGCCGGCGTGATCGGCCGGGCGTTGAAGCTTTTGTCGATCTCAAGCGCCTTGGTCAACCTGGCCGGCCCGTCCCACTGGCCGGCTCCGCGCACCAGCACCGCCGCGGGATGACCCTCGTCGTCCGTGACCGCGTTAAGCATCCAGTGAATGCCGTAAATGAAGTACACATACCAATGGCCGGCCGGGCCGAACATGACTTCGGTGCGCACAGTGCGGCCCTTGCTGCCGTGACAGGCCAGATCGTGCGGGCCGACGTAAGCTTCCGTTTCGGTGATCGGAACGGCGATTTCCCGCTTGCCGATGCGCCGCACCAGGAACTTGCCGATCACTTCCCGCGCCACCACGAGCGCCGGCCGGGCGAAAAAAGAAGTGCCTAGTGGTTGGTGATTCGTGGTTAGTGATTGAGCGGTTAGTTCGTCGTTCATCCGAACCCCTATCCCCAATCCCTATTTCTTCGCATAGCTCAACGCCAACAGCACGTATCCGGTGACCAGGTTCGGATTGCCCTCGAGCCAGCGGGCGTTTTCGTTGAGCCATGAGCCGTCGGGCTGCTGCCGAGAGGCCAACTCGCGGACCAGCTCGGCGCGCCAGTCGTGCTTCTTGCCGCTGGCGTCCTCAAACTCGTCGACTCCCAGCGCGGCCAGTGCGCGGGCGCAGGTCTGATAGTAGTAGTACAAGCCAGCGGTCCCCATGCCGGGGTTTTCCTCGAGCGTGTAGTGATCCTTGATCCACTTGACGGCGGCTTTGACGCGCGGGTCGTCGGCCTTGAGCCCGGCGAAGATCAGGCTTTTTAGGCCGGCGTAGGTCATCGAGCCGTAGCTGCGCAGTCCGCCGTCGGGCGTGTTGCCCGCCTGGCTCGATCCGCCGGCAGCCGGCGTGTAATAGAAACCGCCGTCGTTGACTTTGGCGGCAAACGGCGTGGTGTTGTATTCGGTTTCCAGGTTCTGGCAGCGGGAGACGAAAACGAGCGCCTTTTGCACCGCCTCGTCGTCCGCGCCCGCGCCAACCGATTTCAGCGCGTCCAAGAGGAACGACGTATTCGACAGATCGGGCCGCGCCGAACTGCCGTAGCCGGCGCCGCCGAATTTCGGGCTGGACTTGTCGATGTCATCTTCGCTGTCCCACTGGATGCCTTTCACATAGCGATCGGCGTTCTTGATCAACTTGTCGTAGCGGCCATCGCGATTGGCCTCGGTGAAGCACTGGATGGCCACGCACGTTTCGTAGTTCTGGTGGCGGGACTTCTCCGGGTAGATCCCGCCGTCGGGATGCACGAAGCCTTCCAGGTACTTGAGGCTTTTCGCTACCAGCGGATCATCGGGCGTGCGGCCCCAGCGAAGGATGCCGGCAGTGACGATGGCGGTCACCGCCGGTCCCGCTTCGGCGCTGTACGAGCCGTCGGCGGCCTGCCCCTTGGTGCGACAATAGTCGATGGCTTTGGCGACGGCGTCTTCGTACAGCCGCGCGTCGGCGGGCTTGTTGTCGGCCGCCAGTGCCGCCGGCGACTCCAAGGGGGCCAGACACAAAGCGGTCAGGATGAGCAACTGCTTGCCGTTCATGAAAAAAACTCCTCTCAGATCCCCGGCGTCGACGCAAGGCCCCGCCGGTCGAATTGTTGCACACGCGCCCGGAGAAGACAAGTTGGACGCGCCGGTGTCGAGAAAACCGCCATTGCAAACGATGCGCCGATTCGGCGTGCGCTGCACGAATCGCCAAGGGCTGTAGAAAACGCGGTCCAAATCGTGCTGTCGGCGTGCGCTCGGCATGCGGTCAACGGCGAATTTTTCGTCGCGCGCGGCGATTCGCTCGACACTTATCCGCGAAACGCCAGTACGACGAGAAAGCTCAGCCATCCGACAAGCAGAACGGCCACCAGCACCAGTAGCAGCGGACTTTTGCGCACCGGCGCGCCGGCCGCCCGCGGTTCCGCCCTGGCGGACGAATTCGTCGGGCCCGATTGCAATTTGCGCCCGCGCGGCATGTGACTGTTGCAATCCGTCGTGGGTGTGATCGCGCCAGACTGTTTGAACCAACGGGACGGGCACCGCAGCGAAGGCTCGTTCCTTATGACACCGCCGTGTGCTCGGAGAGTCCGTCCCCTTTGTTTCCGCTAGGTTTCCGAGCGGGTGATCTTGAAGCTTTGTTGCAGGCCGGTGTCGAAATCAAACACGTCGTTGAAATCTTCGCGCCGGTCTTCCGATGTCTTGCGCATCTGGCCGATGCCGATCAGATTGAACACGATCTCGCCAAGATCTCCGGTACTCTTGACGCCCCAACTGTTGAGCACGCACTTGGCCATGTAGCCATACTGCTCGAGCGCGTATTGACGGATGGCTTCACAGAGCTGCCGGCCACTCAAGTGCCGCTCCGTCTCGCGGGTGCCGCCCTCTTCGGGCTCGTCCTCGGATTCCGCGGGCCGCTCGGTGCCCATGCCGAGTTGAGTGTGCGCGTAATTGAGCGCTTCGAACACGAACGCGTACGCGTCGATCTTGTATCGGCGGTCTTCTTTGAGCAGTTTGACGATCGGGTGCGAGGGATCAAGCATGGCAAATCAGGGGTGTGACACGAAACCGTGCCAAAGTCGGTGTGGCCGCCTGCCCAAGCAGGCCGTGCGTCTCGTCGGTTGGCGCTAGGAGCCTTCGTTGGTGTCTTGCCCGGCGCGGCTGGCGCCGCGTTTGAGCACGGTCACGACCTCGTCGGCGTCGATCAAGACCCGACGATGGTCCTCGGTTTCGACCAGTAGCTGGCCGGCCAGTATTTCCTGGGCCAGGACCCGCGCCCGGCCGCGCGCCGTGACGACGTCGGAGCCCAACGGGGGCAGCTCCTTCTGCAGGGCTTCATAAGTATCGTATTCATAACGCAGACAACATTTCAACCGCCCGCAGCGCCCGGAGATTTTGGTGGGGTCGAGCGTGGCCTTCTGGATCTTGGCCATTTTCATCGAGACGGGCGGCATTTCCGAGAGGTGCGTGTTGCAGCAGACCGGTTTTCCGCAGTCGCCGTAGTCGGCCAGGATTTTTGCTTCGTCGCGCACGCCGATTTGGCGCATCTCGACGCGGGTTTGAAATTCGCCGGCCAACTGGCGGACCAGCTCTCGAAAATCGACGCGGTTTTCGGCCAGGTAGTACACCACCACGCGTTCGCCGCCGAAGATGTGTTCCACGTCGATCAGCCGCATCTCGAGCTTTTCCTGCTCGATCAGCCGCTGGCAGGTCTGGAATTCGCGCCGCGCCTGGTCCAAAAGCCGCGAGCGCTCGAGCGCGTCGTCCGAGGTCATCGTGCGCAGGATCTGCCCGTGGCCGGCATCCTTCAGTTGCGCGAGCGCCGCGTCGGTCGCCTCGCACAATACCTCGCCGGTTTCCATGCCCCGGTCGGTGCGCACCACGACGTCGTCGCCCCGCGGGTAGGTGTCGTCGCGGCCGGAGGCATAAACCCCCAGCGCTCGCATGACACCGGTTCGCACGACGTATTTGGACATGATGGGCAAGGAGGGTGAGGATCGCGCCAGGGCGCATGCACGGGCGCGTGGTCAATGGAATCCACGCGCCGGGTACTAGAAAAAGTATAGCCCGTCGCCCGCCGTTTCGTCCATGCTTGATAGCCCCCGGCACAGAATTCCCCGGCAAAGCCGGGGGCTGAACCGCGACTCGGCACTTCACGCGCCGCTCGACTCCCGCTGGTCGGCGCTTGCGGCTAGGATGTCGGTTCTCAAACCCCGAGCACGCCAGCGATGACAACCCAATACGAACAAACCTACCGGCAGCTTTGTCAGCACGCGCGCGAGACGGCCCTGTTGGCGGCCGCCGAAAGCGCGCTTGCATGGGACGAGCGCACGATGTTGCCCCCCGCGGCGGCCGAACATCGGACCGAGCAGTTGACGCTCCTGGCCGGCATGCTCCACCAGCGCCGCACCGACGGGCGCCTGGGCGGTTGGCTGGCGGAATTGGCCGCCAGCCCCCTGGCCGCCGACCGGCACAGCGCCCAAGGGGCGACCATACGCCAATTGAAGCGCGACTACGACCGGCAGGTCAAGCTTCCGCAATCGCTGGTCGAAGAGCTCGCGCGCACCGCGTCGCTGGGACAGCACGTCTGGGAACGTGCCCGCGCCAACGGCGACTTTCCCTCGTTTGCTCCGATTCTTTCCAGGATGTTCGAGCTGAAGCGGGCCGAGGCCAGGGCGCTGGGCTTTCCGGAAACCGCGTACGACGCGCTGTTGGACGATTATGAGCCGGAGGAATTGACGTCCACCATCGGCCGGGTGCTCGCCGAGCTGCGAGATGCGCTGGTGCCGTTGGTGGGCGAAATCGCCGCCGGCGGCCGCCGGCCCGACGCGTCCGTTCTTTCGCGCCGATATCCCCTCGACGCGCAGGAAGCGTTTTCGCGGCGCGGGGCGGAGGCGATCGGTTTCGATTTCCGCCGCGGGCGATTGGACGTCACGGCCCATCCGTTTTGCACCGACCTGGGCCCCAACGATTGCCGCATCACGACGCGCTACGACGAACGGTTTTTCCCTTCCGCCTTTTTCGGCGTGCTGCACGAAGCCGGCCACGGGATCTACGATCAAGGATTGCCCACCGATTGGTACGGGCTTCCGCCGGGAGAGGCCGTTTCGCTGGGCATCCACGAGTCGCAGTCGCGATTGTGGGAAAACCTGGTCGGCCGCAGCCGCGCATTCTGGCGGCACTTCTTCCCCGCCGCCAGGCAGGCGTTTCCCGAAGCGCTCGCCGGCGCGTCGCTTGACGATTTCTACTTTGCCGTCAACGACGTGCGTCCATCCTTGATTCGCGTCGAAGCGGACGAGGCCACCTACAATTTGCACATTCTCGTGCGATTCGAATTGGAGCAGGCCCTGTTGGCCGATGATCTGCCGGTGGCCGATCTGCCGGCAGCCTGGAATGAAAAGTACGAGAATTATCTCGGAATCCGCCCCGACGGCGACGCGGATGGCGTCTTGCAGGACGTGCACTGGAGCGCGGGCCTGATCGGATATTTTCCGACCTATTCGCTGGGCAACCTCTACGCGTCACAGTTCTTCGAACAGGCCGAAAAAGACCTGGGTGATCTCGCGCCGCAATTCGCCGCCGGCGAGTTTGCTCCCTTGCGCCAGTGGCTGGCCAAAAACGTCCACCGGCACGGCCAGTGTTTCACGGCGGCCGAATTGGTGCGAAATATCACGGGAAAACCGCTTTCTCACGGCCCCCTTATGGCGCATCTGCGCGAAAAGCTTGCCCCGCTGTACGGCTTGAATTAACCTCGTTGTCGAGCCGGTTTTCCCAGCCCGCGCTTGCGACCCGCCGTGCCGGCGCCGCTTCGCTGTCCTTCGTGCCGCTCCCCGAATCGCCCGGGTGCGGATTGCGATTTGACTTCCCTAAAGGACCCAGCGGCCATGATCCCCAAATCCACTTCGCCCGGACTGTCGCCCTTGGCCATTCTGTTCGTGGGGCTGGCGCTGTCGATCGGCTGGGGAGTGCGCGGCAACTGGGGGCACGAGTACGGAGCCATGATCCCCGGCGCGTTGGCGGCGATGGCGGCCGTGCTGGTGAGCGGGCGCGATGACTGGCATCGCCGCATTCCATTGTTTGCCTTTTTCGGCGCCGTCGGCTGGTCGTTCGGCGGATCGATGTCCTACGCGCACGTCATCGGCTACACGCATTCGGGGCACGCCGAATCGGTCGTTTACGGTTTCGCCTGCTTGTTTGTGATCGGTTTCATTTGGGGCTTTCTCGGCGGCGCGGGCACGGCGCTGCCGGCGTTTCTCAGCCGCGCGCGGATCACCGAATTGCTGCTGCCGGTCTTCGCCGTGTTTGCCGCCTGGGTCGGACAGGGTGTCTACTTTCGCGTCAAGTTTGCCGGCTTGCACGAACAGGTGGTACAAGGAATCCTCACCAAGGCCGAGATGCACAAGCAACTGGCCTGGATGGACTGGTACGACACCGATTGGATCGCGGTCATCGTCGCCGCCGCGGCCGTGCTGGTTCTGGCCGTTGCCCGCCGGCGAATCTGCTGGGGCACTTCGCTGGTGCTCTACATGTGCGCGGGCTGGTGGCTGGGGTTCACGCTGTTGACCGTCGGACTGGGACTGCACATGACGCCTCCGCGCAGCGACAACTGGTCAGGCGCCCTGGGCATGACGATCGGAGTGATCGCGTTTCTCATGCGGCGGCGCGAGTGGGAGATTCTGTGGGCCGCGATCGTGACCGGATTTTTCGGCGGGTTGGGCTTTTCGGGAGCCACGCTCGTGAAGCTCGTTTTGGTCCATCCCGGCTTTCAAGAGCGCGTCTTCGGCGGCGCGGTGAGTTCCAACTGGCACAGCATTCTGGAGCAGACGTTCGGTTTGATTGCCGGCATCGGCGTGGCCGTGGCCATGGGCTACCTTTCGACGCGCGCCGCGCGGCACAGCGAAGACCCGAGCGTGCGCCGCTGGGCCGAGCCCGTGTGCGTGCTGTTCGTGATGCTGGTAGTCAGTTACGTCAACATCGTGAAAAACCTCGACGCGGTGTGGCTCAAGGATCCGCGCACGCTGCCCGACGTGATGTGGGGGCTGTCGAGCTCCACCTGGTTCCATTTGGCCTATCTGGCTCTGGCAGTGACGATCCTGCTGCCGATTTTGGCCTACTATCGCGGGCGCGAGCTGGCGGCGCTGCCCGCCTCGCGGCTCGGAAAAGGGCAGTTGTTCTTCATCGTCTTTCTGTGGTGGATTGTGATCGGCAACTTGTCACGCAGCGTGCCCTTTCGCGAGATTCGGTTAATCACCGAGGGCATGATCCACCTAAACGCGTGCCTATGTACGCTCATTGCGCTCTTGCTGCCGGGCGCCGTCCGCGCGGCCGGCGTGCTGGCCATGCCCAATCTTAGGCAACTGGTGAAGCTCACGGCCCTGACCGTGGCGATCGGAGCGGTGCTGGTTGTGGCGGGCGAGCTCGCGTTGGTGCGCGGACTTTGGGGCGACACGTTCGCCGGGCACGGGGGCAAGCACATCCGCTTCGGCCCCGACGCGACGATCAACCAGAAGGAGTGACCCGTTCGGCTGAGTCTAGCTTCGTCCGGCCGGTGCCACTGCTGGATGGTCCTGGATTGTCCAGCCGTGTATCGACGGCACGGGTGGACGAGCCACCCGGGGCACCCTCGACGCGTCTACTCGTCGCCGAAGACGCGGGTGCTTTCTTCCTTGGAAATCGGATCGCGGATTTCGTCGGTCGCCACCTGCACTTCGACGCGCTGGTCGCCCGATTCGAGGGCCTTCATCTTGATGGTGAACAACGCATCGGCCTTGGGCGCCAATTGGCGCAGCGGCTCGAACAGCACGTGCTGGCCCTCGATCTTGTAGCGCACTGGACCTTCGGCCGACAGGGGCTTCATGCCGCGCGGCACCAGCGCCGCCAACCGCACGTTGCTGGCCGCTTTGGAGCCCTGGTTGGTCACGCGGATTTCATAGGCGGTTTCGGCGCCCACCTCGATCGGATCCTTGACGTCGGAGAGCTGAAAGTTGATCGCCGCCAGTCCCTCGATCGACACCACCTCTTCGCGCTCGTCCTTCAGGCCGTTTTTCGTGGTGCTCTTGATCAGCAGCCTGGCTTCGCCCGCCTCGAGCGGAAGCGTGGTTAGCTTGACCGTGCCGGTTTGCTGAGGCGGCAGCTCTTCCAGGCTCCAATAAACGGCATGGGTTGCCTCGTCGAACTGGCCCCCGTTGTTCGCTTCGACGAACTTCAACGTGCGGGGGAGCACGGCCACCAGGTCGATGTCCTTGGCCGAGGCCGTGCCCGGGTTGGTGATCGATATGCTGTGCGTGGCGTTGCGTTCCAGGTAGCGCCGCTTCGGTCCCGACATCGCGACTTGCAATTGCGGCGCGACGATTTCGACCTCGGTGCGCGCTTCGGAGTGCAGTGTTCCATCGCCCTTGGCGGTGATGACGTTGGTCACCGTGCGGGCTTCGGTGGTCGCCATCGTGAGATCGAGCTCTCGCGCTTCGCCGGGTCCCAGCGTGCCGACTTCGACTTCCAGTTCCTTGCCCGCCTCATGGGCCAATCCCTGCGGCACGTTTTCGCTCATCAGGATGCCTGTGGCGGCGCCGCTGCCGGGGTTCGAAAGCTTGATGCGCAGCACGAGCTGGTCGCCCTTGTTGACTTTCGACGGCCCGAACACCTCGATGTTGAGCATGGGCTTCGTGGCCACGGTGCGGACCGAGGCTTCGGCGTGGAAGTGGACGGTCGCGACGCTGCCGATTTCCCCCTCGGCGGTGGGCATCAATTGCAATTCAACCGTCTCCGCGTCGCCCGGCTTAAGCGAACCGAGCTCCCACACCAGCGTGCCGTCCGCGCCGCGCTTGGCCGGCGGCGACGTGTCCAAGAGTTGCGTTCCGCGGGGGATGACGTCGTGGACGGTGACGCCCTGCGCCACGACGGTTCCGGAATTGGCGACCTTGATCACGAATTTGGCCGGCTTGCCGATTTGGATTTCCGCCGGGGCCGTTTTTTCGATCACTAGCGCCGGCGATTGTGCCCCGCTAAGCTGCGGCTCGCCCGGACGGCCGGTCCCTTCGTTCGAACCCGGCTGGGCGAACGACGCGGTGTCATCGATCAAGTCGGCCCTGGGATGCGAATCCTGATTTCGGGGCTGGTCCGCCGCCGGCGCGTCGGGAAACTCTTCCGCGGCATAGCGCTTTTCGGCCGGCTGCTGCTCGTCGCGCGAGCCCGTTTGTCCGCGGAGCGGATTGCCCGGAGGTTGATGATTCGCATCGTTTTGGGCGCCGGAATCGGCGGGCGCCAAGCGACGCGGCTCTCCGCCGTTGGCATCGGGCTTTTTGGGCGTGGGCCTTGCGACGGCGGGCTCCGCTTGCGGTTCATCCACGGCCTCGGCCGCGGCCGGCTGCGCGGCATAGCGCGACGGGTCGTTCGTCGCCGGTTCGGAGTATGGGTCCGCTTCGGGCGTGCCCGGCGTCGGATCGTTATGTCCGGCGACCTGGTCGGCGTTGGGAATCTCACTGGCCGCAGAGTCGTCGGCGATTTCGCGCGGTTGCCCGGCCGCCGGTTCGTCGACTGCTGTGCCCCGATCGTCCGTCGTCTGGTAGCGGTCCGCCACGGCTTCCTCGCGCTCGCCGGCGCGCCCGGCGAACGGATTTCCGGCGCCCGGCGCATCGGCCGGCGCTAGGGCAGGCGTTTGCTCGGCGTGGTTGGCGATCGGGATTGGAATCGGCGTCAGGTCGCGGGATTCGTCGGGCTCTCGTTCTTCGGGCGAGGCCGCCGCGACTGCCTTGGGAGCGAGCTTCTGCTGGGCGTAGTACACGCCGAACGAGCCGAGCCCCACCAGAAAACTCATCACCAGCGCGCCGAATAAAGTGCGTTTCATGTTCGTGTGTCCGCAATCGGGATTAGGAAGCGAGGAAGCGGGCTTGCAACCCTGTCGGGCCCCGGCGGTGGAACCAGCTCCGCTAGGAATCCATCGAGACGTGCTTTTTGCGCGGTCAGCCCCGTGCTCGTCTGGCACGCGCCCGCGCCGCGCCGGGTTAAGTAGCAAACTTTGGACTGGCGACAAAGATCATTTCACCCCGCAGACGATTGCAAGCGGCGCGAATGCAAGCAAAGCTACGAGCTGCTAGCAACCGCGGTCGGCCCGGACCTTTTTTCGCCTGATCCCCTTTTTTCGCAATGCGAGATGTGCTGCGACCGTTGTTGCTCGTTGGTTTGGCGCTGCTGGTGCCGATCGTGCCGTTTCTTGGTTTTGGCCCGTGGTTGGAGGGCCGCATCGAGGGCTGGCTCGATCCGCCCCCTCCGCCCGGCATGGTGGCGCTTGGCACCGTGGCTTTGCTTTCGACCGACGTGCTGCTGCCGATCCCCTCGAGCGTCGTCAGCACGGTGGCCGGCGCGCAGTTGGGGATTGCGCTGGCCACGTTGGCATCCTGGCTGGGCATGACGTTGGGCGCCGCGGCCGGATTTGTGTTGGCCAGGGCTTTTGGCCGGCCCTTGGCCGAACGGCTTTCATCGGCCGACGATCTGGATCACCTGGACGCCGTGTCGCGACGATACGGAGCATGGATTCTCATCGTCACCCGCGCGATGCCGATTTTGGCCGAGGCCGCCGTCTTGTTGTTGGGAGCCGCCGGCTTGCCGTGGCGCCGGTTCTGGCCGGCCACGATGCTCTCGAACCTGGGCATTGCCGCGGTCTACTCGGTGCTGGGCCACTTTGCCCGCGGAGGGGGTCAAATGCCGCTGGCGATCGCGGCTTCGATTGCACTGCCGCTTTTGGCGACGACAATGGCGCGCTGGCTATTGCCGCGCTCGATTCATCCACCAACATCCGAGTGAGCTAACGATCATGTCCGCTCGAACCAGCGGCCCGGCACAAGGCATTTTGGAGTCCGACGATCCGCGCATCTACGACGTCGTCACGCACACGGCCGGACCGCCAGGCGCGCTGCCCTTGGACGACGAAATGCTGCGCAACTGGGCCTGCGGCGACTTGTTCGGCCTGTCGCAGAATGCCGGCATGGGCTGGGACCCGCGGGCCATGAGGGGTCCGCAGTTTCTGCTGTTGAGCACCCAGGGGGGCGTGCGGGCCGACGACGGCACGCCGATCGCGCTGGGCTATCACACCGGTCACTGGGAAGTCGGGCTGTTGGTGCGCGAAGCGGCCCGCGTGCTCAAAGAGTCGGGCGCGGTCCCCTTCGCGGCGTATTGTTCCGATCCGTGCGACGGGCGGACGCAGGGCACCGCGGGGATGTTCGACAGCCTGCCCTATCGCAACGACGCGGCGATCATTTTTCGCCGTTTGATTCGTTCGCTGCCGACGCGGCGCGGCGTGCTCGGCGTGGCCACGTGCGATAAGGGATTGCCGGCGATGATGCTGGCCCTGGCCGGCAGCCGCGAGCTGCCTTGCATTCTGGTCCCCGGCGGCGTGTCGCTTCCGCCTTCGTCGGGCGAGGATGCCGGAAAGATCCAATCGATCAGCGCCCGCTACGTCCACGGCGAATTGTCGCTCGAGGAAGCCGCGGCGCTGGGGTGCCACGCCTGCGCTTCGCCCGGCGGAGGCTGCCAGTTTCTGGGCACGGCGGCCACGTCGCAAGTCGTCGGCGAAGCGCTGGGCCTGTCGCTGCCGCACTCGGCGCTTTCGCCCAGCGGCCAGCCGATCTGGCTCGACATGGCCCGCCGCAGTGCCCGCGCCCTGTTGGACCTGCACGTCCGGCAGATCAAGCTGGGCGACATCCTCACCAGCGCGTCGATTCGCAACGCCATGGTGGTGCACGCCGCGTTTGGCGGCTCGACGAATCTGTTGCTTCACATTCCGGCCATCGCCCACGCGGCGGGTCTCGTGCGTCCGACGATCGAGGATTGGCACGACGTGAACTTGCGCGTGCCGCGATTTGTCGACGCGCTCCCCAACGGGCCCGTCGGGCATCCGACCGTGCGCGTTTTCTTGGCCGGCGGCGTGCCGGAAGTCATGCTGCACTTGCGAGACCTCGGCCTCGTGGACCTCGACGTCATGACGGCCGGCGGCTTGAAACTCGCCGAAGTGCTGGATTGGTGGCAGCGCTCGCCGCGACGCGCGGCGCTGCGGAAATTGCTCCGCGAGCGCGACGGCGTCGAAGCCGACGACGTGATCATGCCGCCCCCGCAAGCCCGCGCGCGCGGCCTGACGCCCACCGTCTGCTTTCCGCGCGGCAACCTCGCGCCCGAGGGGTCCGTCATCAAGAGCACGGCCATCGATCCACGCGTGGTCGACGCCGACGGCGTCTATCGCAAAACCGGACCGGCGCGCGTCTTCACGCGCGAATGCGACGCCGTGGCCGCGATCAAGGGACAATCCGATCGGCCGATCAAGCCCGGCGACGTGATCGTTCTGGTGGCGCGCGGACCGATGGGTTCGGGCATGGAGGAGATCTATCAGGTCACCTCGGCGCTGAAGTACCTGGACTGGGGGCGCGACGTGGCCGTGGTGACCGACGCCCGCTTCTCGGGCGTCAGCACCGGCGCCTGCATCGGCCACGTCGGACCGGAGGCGCTGGCCGGTGGTCCGATCGGCAAGGTGCTGGAAGGCGATCGAATCAGGATCGTGATCGATCGCGGCCGGCTCGAAGGCACGATCGACCTGGTCGGCGACGCCGGCGCGGAATTCGGCGCTCGCGAAGGGACGCGCGTGTTGGCCGGTCGCGCTGGGCGCGACGATTTGCGGCCTGACGCAAATCTGCCCGATGACACGCGACTGTGGGCGGCGCTCGAGCGGGCCAGCGGCGGCATTTGGGCCGGATGCGTTTACGACGTGGACCGCATCGAGCAGCTTCTCGAGGCGGGGCGGCGCGCGCTTGCGCGAGAATAACGGGCCGGGCCAAGCCGCATGCTGTTGAAACGCTCGAAAACCCGACTAAGCGTCGTCGATTGACTCGTCGTCATCCCCTTCGTCGGAGTCGCTGCCGGGCCGGACCGCACCGCACGCGTCGCATTCGTCGAAAGCCCCGAGCACCGTCGTCCCGCAGGCCGCACATTGCCAGTCGGGCCGCGTGGCGCGCTGAAGTTGCTCGTTGTCGTAACGCTCGATGATCGAGCGGGCTCGAATTTCGTCGGCGCGGCTCACCAGCACGTCGGGAGCGGCGATCGAAAGGCCGGCCAGCGGCTCGTTCTCCTCCGACACGAAGGCTTCGATGCCTTCGTCCAAAAGCAGGTTCATGACCAGGTGGGCTTCCGTGACGTTTTCGCCCTGGTAGACGGAAATCAGGTCCTTCGGATCGCTCAAGTTCGTGCTCCTGCTAGGGTTGGTCGCTTCGGCCGGGCCCGATGTTGAACTTGGATTATACCGCGAGCACGTCGATTGGCAGGGTATCCTAACGCCGGCACTGTGACGACTCCCGCGTCGAAACTGTCAAAGTGGCAGTCGCCCGGGAACCATCGTCGGGGAGTTTGACGCGATTGACATCATCAGTGGCTGGCAAGTCCGCACAATCGCTGCACATAAGTCCTCTTTCACAAAATACTTAAACCGTACCGATTGATTCTGGCGCACCACTTGCATTTGACCGGCAACACCAGGCGCCCCGGGTGCCAATATTGGCAGGCGAAACAGGTTCGCGGCACTGGTTGCTGCGGGCATGCGGACAGCAAGAACCAACTCGACTTGCGGAGGACAATCACCAATGTCGACTGCGACCAAGGCCAAGAAAAAGGCCGACGCCATCAAGCTTCAGCCCTTGGGCGACCGCGTGGTTGTCGAGCGCGAGGAATCGGAAGAGAAGACCGCCGGCGGCATCGTGTTGCCGGATACGGCCAAGGACAAACCGGCCCGCGGCAAGATCATCGCCATTGGCGACGGCCGGCTGTTGGACGACGGTTCGCGCAGCAAGCTGCAGGTCAAGGTCGGCGACAAGGTGCTGTTTACGTCCTATGCGCCCGAAGCGATCAAAATCAACGACCAGGAACTGCTCCTGATGCGCGAAGAAGACATCCTAGCCATCATCGAGTAACCAAAAAGGGGACATTCTACTTTTTCGGACAAAAAAGGGGACATTCTACTTTTTCGAAAAGAGGGGGCGAGGCCGCATTTTCTCCTCGCTGTTCACGAACACCAAAAAAGACCAAAAAAAGGGGTCTGACACCTTTTTCGCGGAAGACTCAAATTTGCTCCACGAGATCCGATTCTGAAGGAGATCAGCATACATGGCCAAGATGATTGCGTTTGACCAGGAAGCCCGCGATGCCATGCGGCGGGGCGTTTCCAAGCTGGCCCGCGCGGTCAAGGTGACCCTCGGGCCCAAGGGCCGCAACGTGATTTTGCAAAAGAGCTTCGGCTCTCCGACGGTGACCAAGGACGGCGTGACCGTGGCCAAGGAAATCGATTTAGAGGACGTCTATGAAAACATGGGCGCCCGGATGGTCCGCGAAGTCGCCTCCAAAACGAGCGACGTGGCCGGCGACGGCACCACGACGGCCACGGTGCTGGCCGAAGCGATCTTCATCGAAGGTCTGCGGGGCGTCGTAGCCGGCGTCAATCCTGTGCAAATGAAGCAGGGCATTGAAAAGGCCGTCGAGGACATCACCGCGAAGCTGAAAAAGATGTCGATCGCCATCAAGAGCAAAACCGAGATGGCGCAAGTCGGCACCGTGGCCAGCAACAACGACGCGGAAATCGGCAACCTGCTGGCCGACGCCATGGAAAAAGTCGGCAAGGACGGCGTGATCACGGTCGACGAAGGCAAGAGTCTCAAGACCGAAGTCGAATGGGTCGAAGGCATGCAGTTCGACCGCGGCTACGTTTCGCCCTATTTCGTCAACAATCCGACCACCATGGAGTGCGTGATGGAAGACGCCTATGTGCTGGTCTACGAAAAGAAAATCACGAACATCAAGGAGATGGTGCCGCTGTTGGAGGCGGTGGTGAATTCCAGCCGGCCGCTGCTGATCGTCGCCGAGGACGTCGAGGGCGAAGCGCTGGCGACCTTGGTCATCAATCGCCTGCGCGGCACCTTCCAGTGCTGTGCCGTCAAGGCCCCCGGCTATGGCGATCGCCGCAAGGCGATGATGGAAGACATCGCGATTCTGACCGGCGGCACGCCTATTTTCGAGAGCCTGGGCATCAAGCTCGAGAACCTGCCGCTTACGGATTTGGGCCGCGCCAAGAAGATCATTGTCGGCAAGGACAACACCACGATCATCGAGGGCGCCGGCAAGAGTGCCGACATCAAGGCCCGCATCGATCAGATCCGCCGCGAAATCGAAGTCTCCACCAGCGATTACGACCGCGAAAAGCTCGAAGAGCGGCTGGCCAAGCTGTCCGGCGGCGTGGCCAAGGTGAACGTCGGGGCGGCCACCGAAAGCGAAATGAAGGAGAAGAAGGCCCGCGTCGAAGACGCGCTGCACGCCACGCGGGCAGCCGTCGAAGAGGGCATTCTTCCCGGCGGCGGCGTGGCTCTGCTACGCGCGATCGCGGGCACCAGGCCCGAAGGCCTCAGCCCCGATCAGGAAGTGGGCTACAACATCGTCGTCCGCGCGTGCCGCTCTCCGTTGACCGCGATCGCCGACAACGCCGGCCAGGACGGCGGGATCGTCTGCGAACGGGTCCTGGAGTTGAAGGGCAACACGGGCTATAACGCCGCCACGGACACCTACGAAGACCTGGTGAAGGCCGGCGTGATCGACCCCACCAAAGTCGCCCGCACCGCGCTGCAAAACGCGGCCAGCGTGGCCACGCTGCTGTTAACCAGCGACGCCCTGATCGCCGAAAAACCCAAAAAGGACAAAAAGGGCGGTGCCGGACACGGCGGCGACTACGACATGTATTAATTGTGGCCGGCCTCAGTATGGTAGCCGGCCCCGGTGAGGTAGCCGGCCCCAGTGAGGCCCCCTTACGTCGGCTGTATTTTCCGGGGTCAATGACCCCGACTACAGAATCGCAGGAAAGCCCGTCGAACGAGCGTTTCGACGGGCTTTTCTCTTTGCCCTGCCGCCGCCCCGGGGCTCCGGCCCCGATGCCGGGACCCGCGCGGGCATGTGTGTGGCAAGGAATTCTGGCAGGTAGCTGAGTTCGCAAGAACTCAGATGATTCAGGCTGAATTCTTGCGAATCCAGCTACACACGCCATAGAAACTTGCCACACACCCGGGCGTCGAACGGTTGGTTTTTCGGGTCGTGCGGGTTATTCTAAATGTGGTCCCCGGCCAGGGCATCGGCTGTCGTGCCCATGAGTCTGCGCCGGTCCGGCCCCCTTCGCGACACATTCGGAACAGAGTTAGCTGGAGGACTCGACCATGACCTCGTCAAGACAAAGTTGGTTACGTACTGCACTGTTCGTGTCGCTCGTGGCTCTGCCGGCCGTGCTCGTGTCGGCCGACCGCGGCACGAAGAACCTGCGCAAACCAAACCCCGATGACCGTACGGTCGACATGTTCGCCGCCATCGCGTCCAAGGAAATCGAGGTCAAGCTCATTCCCAAGGACGAGACCGAATCCCGCGTGATGATCAAGAACAACACCAAAAAACCGCTCAACGTGAAACTGCCCGAAGCGTTCGCCGGGGTGCCCGTTTTGGCGCAGGTTGGCGGCGTCGGCGGCGCCGGCGGCGGCAGCACGTCAGGCGGCGCCAACCAGAGTTACGGCGGCGGCGGCGGCGGCATGGGCATGGGCGGCGGCGGAATGATGGGCGGCGGCGGCATGTTCAACGTCGCGCCCGAACAAGTCGGCCAGTTCAAGGTCGCCACCGTCTGCCTGGAGCACGGCAAGAAGGTACCCCGCCCGCAAATCCCCTACGAGATCGCTCCGCTCGACGTCGTCACGACGAAGCCGGGGGTCAAGGAGCTGCTGGTGGCATTCGGCAAGGGGCGCATCGACCAGCGAGCGACCCAGGCCGCCGCGTGGCATCTGGCCAATGACCTCTCTTGGGAGCAGTTGGCGGGCAAGCGCATCAAGCACCTCAACGGCACGAGCGAGCCGTGGTTCAGCCCGCAAGAGATTCGGGCCGCAGTGCAGTTGGCCCGCGCCGCGATGGTCGAGGCCGAAGAGAACCGGCCCGGGAGTCCCGGCGAGAGTGAGTCGCCCAGTACCGCGGTCAGCCAGCTCGACTGACCACGTACCCTAGCAGCGTGTTGAAAAACTGGGACAGGCACCTCGCGACCGCCTTTTATTCTCGGGACATACCGTAAACGGCTCGGAGCCAGTCCCATTTTTCAACGGCCAGCTAAACATCGCGTCAGGCGGCGGCCACGCTTTGCGCGCCGCCCGCTTGCCGCAGCAATTGACGGATTTCCTGCTCGATCCGGAAGCGTTCGCTCTGCCAAGTGTCCGCTTTTTCTTCGAACGCCGCGCGCTGGTCCGCCATTTCGCGCTCGCGCGCGGACAACAGGCCGGCGTACCGCTCTAGTTCCTCGTGCCGGCCTTTGACCCAACTCTGAATTTCCTTCCGCTCGTCGACCAGCTTGTCGTGCTGTTCGGCCACGCGGCCGGCGAGCGCCTGGACTTCGGCCCGCTCGGCGGCCAACTGGGACCGCGCGAGCCTTTGTTCCTCGGCTAGCTTCAGTCGGGTTTGAGCCAGCGATTGCGCGAGCGCCGCCGGCGCCATCGTGCCGCACAGCCGGGCCCATAGCTCCTCGGTCGCCAGCCGCAGCTCCAAGGCCTCCTGATGGGCCCGCGCCACGTCGGCCCGCATCCGTTCAAGCGCCGCGTGCCGGGCCGCGAGCTCGTCTGCCTGGCGGTCGAGCTCTTGGCGCGAGCGATTTTGCTCGGCGACGAAGCGCTTGCGCTCGCCGGCCAGTTTCTCGCGCTCCCGGTGCATGGCGTCGGCAAACGCGGCGCGGGAATCCGCCGACTGGCGGCGCTCGCGCTCCAGTTCGGCCTGCTGGCCCAAGAGGAGCGACTCGGCCCGTTGGAGGTTGTCGCGAAACGCTTCGAGCGAATCGGCTCCCTCGGCCCCTTGGCGGCCGGCCGCCGCGGGCGCCCGTCGAAAACCGGCGTTGAAGTCGCCGGACGGTTCTTCCTCGCGCTCGGCCAGTTCCCGTTCTCGGCGATCGAGCAGGGCGGTTTGAGCGGCCAATTCGGCGTGCCGTTCGTCGAGCCACAGCCGCGCCGCTCGGATCTGATTTTCCATCGCGGCCACGCGCGCGTTGAGCTCGCTTTCGCGATGGTCGACCGTCGATTGCTGGCGCTGCAAATGCGAGGCTAGCTGCGCCGCCTGAAGACGAGCCTGCTGCGCGGTGACGTGCCCAGTGCACTCGACGGGGGCGGCCTGCGGCGCGATCTGTTCGACGCGTTGTTCCGCGGCCGGGCGCTCGTCGGCGCGGACGTGGGCCGCGTCAACGCGCATTTCCGGCGTTGGCAGCCGCGATGGCCGCTCATCGGACAACGGTTCGTCAAACTGTTCGTCCCGGGACATGACTGCTCGCCACGCGCGCGATCCAATTCCGCAAACCCCGGAGGCGGGAAGCGGTTCAAATGGATCGCTCTGATCGGCAACTTAACCGGTAAAGTTTGCCTAGGCGCTTTTTTCGGCTGCCGCGGGCGGCGAAGTTGAGCCGTTTGTGCCGGACGCAAGCGGAGACGCCTTCAGACAGGCTTGACAGCAATGCTGCCGCCAGCAGCGCGCACGCCGCGCCGCAAGGTGCAAAAAATGCGTTGTTTGGCGGCTCGCCCCGGGTGCCGCGTGGTGCCACGGGAATCTTGCCCGTGCTTCTTTGCCACGCACTGGCGAGACGCCAGTGACACCCCGACGGAGTTCTTAGCCTTTCGCGGCGTCCAGCGCTTGTTGCAGCTTCGCCTTCGACTGCACGCCGACAAACCGGTCGACGACTTCGCCCTTCTTGAAGAGCAACAGCGTCGGAATGTTCATCACTCCGTACGTCTGCGCCGGTCCGGGGTTGTCGTCGATGTTGATTTTGCCGACCTTGACGGCCCCGCCGTATTCGCCGGCCAGCTCTTCGATCACAGGAGCGATCATGCGGCAAGGACCGCACCAGGGTGCCCAGAAGTCCACCAGGACCGGCTGCGGGGCCTGCAAAACTTCTAGCTGGAAGTTCGAGTCGGTGAACTCGGCCACGTTACCCATGATGGTTCTTCTCCTCGGCTGGCGATTCGAGCCATGTTGCCGGCGCGAGCCAATTTGGCGAGGTCCCTCTCAGGTCAATCGGCCCCGGGCGTGGTTAGAAATTATAGAAGGGTGCCGAAAAGAGTCAACGAAGGCACGGCAATCGCATCAAACTTTGACGCCTAGCGCTAGTGCTTGCATTCCGAGC
>JBBDNV010000109.1:0-20453 GCA_040877415.1 Pirellulales bacterium | reverse complement strand
TTACCAACCGGCCGTCCACACGTCACGAGAAAACCGATGCACCCCTTGCCGCCCGTGTGCGGCCAATTATCCTAAAGGTTTAGCCTGCCGGACGTTCGCTTCCGGCGGCTCCTTTCCACGGAACAGACGCTTGTTCTCCACCGCGTTTGCGGAGACGGGACCCCCTATGCACTTGGCGCGTGATTCCCAGGGCCGGACGACGCCGCAGAGGCCCGCGCGCGGTGGTCAGGCGGGACGCTCGCGGCCGATCGCTTTGGTGTGCGAGGCACTCGAGCCGCGCTGGCTGCTTGCCGGCGAATGGCTCCTCGAGCCGCTCGAGTCAGGCGACGCTTGGGGGGCGCTGGTGTCGACTGCGCTCGACGCCGATCCGGTCGCCGAGCCGTTCGTCGTCAGCGCGACGATGAGCGAAGAAGCCGGTCCGCTGGCCGGCAGTGCCTCGCCCGGCGGTTTCACGCCCGCGCAGTTGCGGCACGCGTACGGTTTCGATCAGATCTTTTTCGACGGCGGCACGCTCGAGGGCGACGGCACGGGACAAACGATCGCGATCGTCAACGCCTATCACGCGCCGACCGCGGCGGCCGACCTGGCGGCGTTTGACGCTTATTTTGGCCTGCCGGCGCCCGCCAGCTTCGTGCAGGTGGACCAGAACGGCGGCACCAATTATCCGGGCACCAATTCCGGCTGGGCGCTGGAAACGGCGCTCGACGTGCAATGGGCTCACGCGTTTGCGCCGGGTGCCGACATCCTGCTGGTGGAGGCCAATAGCGCCACGTTCACCAACCTGATGACGGCGGTCGATTACGCGCGCAATCAGCCCGGCGTGTCGGTGGTTTCGATGAGCTGGGGAACGGCCGGCGAGTTTGCGAACGAGACGAATTACGACTTTCATTTCGCGACGCCGGAGAATCACGCGGGCGTGACCTTCTTTGCGGCGGCCGGCAACGACGGCGGACCCGGCGGCTATCCGGCCTATTCGCCCAACGTCGTGGCTGTCGGCGGAACGTCGTTGTCGCTCAATGGCTCGAATAACATCGCCAGCGAATCGGCCTGGAGCGGCAGCGGCGGCGGGGTCAGCCAATACGAAGCGCAGCCGAGCTGGCAAAACGGGGTCGTCACGCAAACAAGCACCCAGCGCGCGATGCCCGACGTGGCCTTTGACGCCAATCCGTCGACCGGCGTGCCGGTTTACGAGACGTTCAACAATTCAGCCTCAACGCCCTGGACCAAAGTCGCCGGGACGAGCTTTGCCACGCCGTCCTGGGGAGCCTTGGTTGCCATCGCCGATCAGGGGCGCACGCTGGCCGGGCTGCCCGTGCTCGATATGCCGGGCCTGATGAGCACGCTGTACGCGATGCCGGCCACGAACTTCAACGACATCACCACGGGCGCCAGCGGCGGCTCGACCCCGCAGTCGGCCGGCCCGGGTTACGACCTGGTCACCGGACGCGGCACGCCGAAGGCGCATCTCGTGGCGGCCAGCCTCGTGGGAGAGGGTTCCGTGACCGGCACCGTGTTCGAGGACGTCAACGGCAACGGCACGCTCGACGGCGAGCCGGCGCTGGGCGGCTGGACCGTCTATGCCGACCTGAACGAGAATGGCGCCTTCGATCCGATCGCGATCGATGACTTCGGCTCCGGTGACGTGCCGAAGTCCATTTCCACGGTCGGCGGCAGCACGGTCACGTCCGCCAGCGCCGTGTCGGGGCTCGCCGGCCACATCATCGACGTCAACGTCACGCTCAACATCAGCCACACGCGCGCGGGCGACCTGGTGATCACGTTGATCGCGCCGGACAATAGCGCGTACGTCCTGGCTAGCCACGTCGGCGGCGACGGCGACAACTTCGCCGACACGACGTTTGACGATTCGGCCGCAAATCAAATCGCCTCAGGCTCGGCCCCCTTTAGCGGCAGCTTTCGGCCCGCGGGTTCACTGGCGGCTCTGTTCGACACGAATCCCAACGGCACCTGGCAGCTTCGCGTCCAGGATACGGTCTTGTTTGAAGGCGGCTCGCTGAGCTCCTGGTCGCTCGAAATCACGACCGGCGATCTGAGCGCGCTCTCCGAGGCAGACGGCACGTATCGGCTCGGCGGATTGCCGGAGGGCGCTTACCAGATTCGCGAAGTGATCAAATCTCCGTTCACGCAGACCGCACCCACGAGCGGGTTTTACACGGTCAATCTCGCGGCCGGCCAGGGCGCCACCGGACGGGATTTCGGCAACCAGCAACCGCCAACCGGCGCCGCGAGCGTGGTGGGCCGATTCCTGTTCTACAACCAGTCGACCTTTGACGGAAATGACGGTGCCACGGGTGCCGCCGACGACGCGGCGATGGCCACCGACAAAGTCGCCTATCTGCCGGGCGCCGGCATCGCCACCGCCGCCAGCGTTTCCAGCTACTCGCGCGGCATCAATGGGATCATGGTCGACGTCGCCAATGCGAGCGGGACAATCGCGGCCGACGATTTCACGTTCCGCTTGGGCAACAACGACACTCCCGGCACGTGGACGGCCGCCCTTGATCCGCTGGCAGTTGTCGTGCGGGCCGGCGCCGGAGTGGGCGGCTCGGATCGCGTGGAGATCGTCTGGGCCGAACGCGTGATTGCCAACACCTGGCTCGCGGTGATTGTCGAGGGCAACGACGCGGCCGGCGGCTTCAACACGAACACGGGCCTGGCCGCTTCCGACGTCTTTTTCTTCGGCAGCCGCATCGGCGATACCGCCAACGACAATTCGCCGACTTCGCTCTTGACCAACGCCGCCGATGAAATCGCGGTCCGCAACAATCCCGGCTTGGGAGCGACGATCGCGAACCAGTACGACTTCGATCGCAATGGAGTGGTGAACGCGTCCGACCAGATCATCGCCCGCAGCAATGGCGGGTTCATAACGCGTATCAACATTTCGAGCCCGCCGGCCGCCCCCGAGGCGGGGCCCTCCGCGCTTGCCGAAGCTGAGGAGGGCGGCGAGGAACCCCTCGGCGCGGCCACGCAGCCTCGCGAGCTCGATCCGGGCATGGCTTTCGCGCTGGCGGCCGAGCACTGGCGGCGCCAACTGCTGGCCAGCGCATCGTCGGACGACTGGCTCAGCCACGTCGACGAGCCGCTTGTGGGATTGCTGGCCGGCGGACGGCATCGTTTCGCGCGGCGGTAATCGCGGGCTTCTTCGCGTCATACGCGCAGCCTTTCCGACTCCAGGCGCGCGGCGATGAAGCCGGCTGCTTTTTCGGCCATGCGGTTGTAGTATTCGAAACCGTGGCCGCCGCCGCTGGTCTCGAGATCGCACTCGTGCGGGATGCCCAGCGCCGCGAGCTTCATCCGCAGCCGCTCGGCGCTTTCGTGCCAGCGCGCGTCGGCCGGATCGCACGAGAACCAGATGTTGCGCGGCCAGTTCAACGGGTGCACGTGCAACGTGGCGGTGTCCTGGCGGGCCGCTTCCTTGTCGGGGTACATCAACGGCAGCGTATCGTCCCCTTCGTCCATCCGCAGGTGATAATCGATGGCCGGCGAAATGGCGGCCGCCAGCGGGAATTTTTGCGGATGCTTAAAGGCGATCCGCAGCGCCCCCTGCCCTCCCATGCTCGTGCCCAATAGCGCGATCCGCGGCGGTTCGACCTCCCACTGGCGTCCGATCCAGCCCAGCACTTCATCGACGACGTACCGTTGGGCCGTGATCCGCGGGTCGAATTCCTCGCAGATCTTGTCGGTCCACCAACTGCGCGCCGTCCGCGGGCAGACGACCCGCAATCCGTGCCGGTCGAACTGGCGCACGAACGCCGCATGATCCCGCAGGCGATTTACGTGCACGCCGTGCAGATAGATGACCACGTATCCGTGCGGGCTCACCTGCGGCGGCTCGTAGATTTCGCAAGCGTGGCCCGCCAGCTCGATTTCGGACCAGGTTCCAGTCGTCGCCATGAGATCGCGAAGCGTGACACAGTGAGCATGAACAAGTCGGGATTGGAGGTACGGATCAAGTGTATCGCCCGGGTGTGGCGGGTGAAAGCGATCGCACGGCCGACGAGCGCGAGTGGGGCTCGGGCCGAGTTACCGATACTATGCGCAAATTCAACGCACGGGCACGCCCTACCGGCGGCCCGATTGTTGCGGCCGGCAAAATCGCACCGCGAGGGCAAGGTAGATTTCAAGAACCGGACGATCCGCCGGCACGTTGCTGCCGGGGACAGATTTTCGGCCCACGAACCCAGCGAGAAATCAGGCGAATGAACGCTACCGAGCAAAATCCTGACGGCGGCGAATCTTCACCCATCAATTGCCTGGAGACCATCGCCCGGCGCTCGCTCGACGACGGGGCGTCGTGCGGCATGATGCTGCACAAGTTCGCTGCGCGGAGTGTCGATCAGGTGTCCGCGCTTGAGCGGGCGCTCGGGGCGGGCAACGCGCGGGAGCTGGCGCGCGAGGCCCATACGCTCAAGCGCGTGGCGGCCGACCTGGCGGCCGACGCGCTTCGCGTCCGGGCCGACGATTTGGAACGCAGCGCCGAGCGGGGCGACCTGGAAGAGGCCGGCTTGGCGCTGGCGCGCACGCGCGAAGAAATCGAGCGCTGCGTCGAGGCCGCCGGTGCGCTGCTCGCGCAATTGCTGGACGAGCCCTCGAACCACATCGCGACGTAGTCTTACGCCGCGCGACTGGAAACCGGTCGCAGCGTGATGTTGGCCGCCGCCGCGGCCAGCAATTCGGCCCGTGAATCGCCGGGAACGCGCCACAGGACCAAAAGCGTCAACGCCCGCGCCGCCGACGACAGCCCAAAGATCAGCAAATACGTCTCGGCCTGCTTGCCGAGACCCAATAGCAGCGCGCCTCCCAGGAGCGAACCGGCGACGGTCGCCAGGGAATGGGCGAAGTTGAAGTTGGTGAGCATGCTGGTGCGTTCGTCCAGGGGGATGGTTTCGAGGAACAAGAGGAACATGGCCAATTCGTAGGCTGCCCAGGTGACGCCCGCGGCGGCCTGCAGCACGATCAGAAACGGCAGCGAGCTGGAAACCAGCCACAGCGCGGAAATCGGCACGATGCCGACGCCGCCCAGCCACAGAAGTTTGCGCGTGCCGAAGCGAAGAGCCAGCGTGCCCAGCGCGGGCAGCGTCACGGCCTTGGCGGCAAATGAGACGGCGATCAGCGTCACGTACGTCACGTACGAAAAGTCGAGCGAGCGCAGCATGTAGGGCGTGAAGTAGGGTCCGGCGATTTGCGCCGCGGCTTGCACGCTCAAGAGGTAAACCAGCAACCGGCCGTCGCCACTAGCGCGAAAGCGGCCCAGGAATTCCCACAAGGAGACATGGCGATGGCCGTGGGGCGCCCCGGGCGGCTCGCTCTGGCAGGCCAAGAGCGTCGTCGACACGACGCGGCAGATCGACGCCAACAGGAACAACAGCGCAAAGACGAACAGCCGGCGATCCGCCGAAGCGCCCCATTGGAGGCCGAACCCGCCGATGACGAATCCCGTCAGCGTGGCGATTTGATTGAAGCGCGTGCGGCGCGAAAAGTACGACGCGCGCATCCGCCCGGGCACGAGCGTGGCGACCCAGGTGCTCCAGGCGGGGCTGGTGCCCAGTCCGGCTCCCCAATAGACGGCCGCCAGCGCAAACATGACGACGATCGGCAAATGGCCCACAAGCGCCGCGATGGCCAGCGGCACGAAGCTCGTGGCCTGAATAGCCGCGCAGATGACGACCCAGCGACGATGCGAGCCGAGAAAGCGCACCGCGGCCGGCGAGATCAACTGCAAGACGGCCCCGGCCAACAGCGGAATCGTGGTCACGAGGCCCGCGGCGACCTGCCCCATTCCCATGGCCAGCACGAACGCGGGCAGATAGCTTTCGCCCACGCCCACCATCACCGAGTGAGCCGCCCCCTCGCCCAGAATCAAGCGCAAGTCGGCGCGCAGAGCGCCCGGCTCGCGCGGGGGCGGCGCACGGCGAGTAGCTGGCGCCAGCCGGATCGTTGCCGGATGGCACGATTCTTCTACCACGGGGTGCAAACGGGACTCCTGACGTGCGAGCGGCCGGCCTGGGCCGGCAGCCCGGTTCTGACGCGAAAAAATGAGGCGGGGATTATAGCGGCACGGCCGCGGGGCGAAAAGAGAATCCGCGCGGGCGAAAACCCACATTTTCCGGCCGGTTTTTCCGGCCGGCCTGTTTGCGGTAAGGTTGAGCCTACGAAGCGCGGGACGGCGGCCGGGGACATCGCTGCAAGCGGTTCAAGCGACCCGCCCTGGCCCGCGCCCTCGCGAAAGGTCCCTCGATGATGAACATCCGTGCGAAAACTCCGGCGGCGTCGGGCGGAAGCGTATTCGTCGTGGCGACGCTGGACACCAAGGGGCACGAAGCGGCCTTTGTGCGCGACTTGCTCATGGGGTATGGCATCAGAGTGCAACTGGTCGACGCCGGCTGCCTGGCTCCGCCGGTGGTGCCTCCTGACGTCGACAGGCGCGAGGTGTTTGCCGCGGCCGGCGAGGACGTCGAACAACTGGCCGCCGAGGGTGATCGCGGCGCGGCCGTCAGCGCCGCTGCGCGCGCGGCCGCGGCTTGGATGGCCCGGGCCGGGGCCGAGGGAATCGTCGCGGGCGTTTTGGCCATCGGTGGATCGGCCGGCACCACGATCGGCACCGCCGCCATGCGCGCCCTGCCGATCGGCGTGCCCAAGGTGATGGTCAGCACGCTCGCCTCCGGCGAGGTGCGGCATTACGTCGGCGATAAGGACATCCTGATGCTCAATTCGATCGTCGACATTGCGGGGCTCAACCGCGTGACGCGCGAAGTGCTCGGCGAGGCTGCGCGGGCGATGGCCGGCATGGTGACGTTCGAAAAAGGTGACGCCGCGGCCGACGCCCGGCCGCTGGTGGCGGCGACCATGTTCGGCGTGACCACGCCGTGCGTCGAGCGCGCCAAGGCGGTTATCGAACGGGCAGGCTACGAGGTGCTGGTGTTTCATGCCACCGGCAGCGGCGGGCAAGCGATGGAATCGCTCGTGCGCGACGGTCTGATTGCCGGCGTGCTCGATATTACGACCACGGAACTGGCCGACGAGCTGGTCGGCGGCGTGCTGTCGGCCGGGCCCGAGCGGCTCTCGGCGGCGGCCCAGCGCGGCGTGCCGCAGGTGGTTTCGGTCGGGGGGACCGACATGGTGAACTTTCATGCGCCCGAGACGGTGCCCGAGAAATTTCGCGGGCGCAACTTTTACCGGCACAATCCGAACGTGACGTTAATGCGCACCACGGCCGAGGAATGCGCGCGGATCGGGGCCGATATCGGCGCGAAGCTGTCGGCGGCAACCGGCCCGGTTTCGGTGCTTTTGCCGAGCGAGGGCGTTTCGGCGATCGACCGCGCGGGCCAGCCGTTTGACGATCCGGGGGCCAGGCGGGCGTTGTTTGAGGCGATCCGGGCCGCCGGCCCCCGGCTCGATATTCGACAGCTCGACCATCACATCAATGACCCTGAATTTGCGACCGCGCTGGCCGAGCGATTGCTGGAGTTAATGCCCGCTCGGACTCCGCAACCTGGCGAACGCTAGGGCGCAAGCGCGAATGGGTAACTGGCCCCTTGGGACGGGGACCGCTACAATGAGGCGACTTTAGCGTCGCTGACGTGGTCGAATCGACATTTTTTCGCAAAGGGAATTCCCCATGACACGCACCCTTTCGCTGGCGGCCGCGCCCGTTGTGTGGTTGTTCGCGGCGGCGACGCTCTTGGCGCAAGCCAATCCGCTGGAGGTGATTCCCGATCGCGCGCTCGGGTTCGCCGTCATCAAGGACTTAAGCGACGCGAACGATCGGCTCACCAAAGTCACGCAGAAAATGCAGCTCCCCGTGCCCGACCTTTTGACTATGGCCAAAGGTTTTCTGGGCGTCGATAAGGGGCTGGACGAAAAAGGCGGTCTGGCCGTGGCGCTGGTGAGCGGCCCCTCTGGCCGGGAGTGGGAAGAAAGCGCGTTTTGCGCCGTCGTGCCGGTCACGGATTACAAAGAGTTTATCGCTCCGTTTGAGCCCGAGGATGCCGACGCAAAGGTCACGAGCGTCACGGTGGCGGGCCAGAAGATGGTGGTGGGCAAGAAAGGAAACTTCGCCGTCCTGGCGTTCGGCGAGCGCGCAGCGGCCCTCGAACAAATCCTGGCCGCGACCAAGAACGTGACGGCCGACGTCGAGCCGCTTAAGAGCTGGATGGCCGACAAGCAGTTGGCGCTCGTCGTTACGCCCGCGGGCAAGAAGCTGCTGTTTCAAACGATTGTCGCGGCGCTACCGGACGCGGCCCAATTGAAAAAGGACGCGGGCGTCGAGGAAGGGAACGAACGGGCCACTGCGTTCCAAAACGTCGGCGAGATTTTCGGCATGTTCAAGGAATTGCTGGTCGCGGCCGACGATCAACTGACGCATTTGGCCGTCGGAATTCGGATTGAGGATAACGCTTCGCTGCGCGTGGCGGCCCGGGTGTTGTTCACCCCCGGCGGCAAGCTGGCCGCCTGGTCGAAGGACGTGAAGGCGCCCGAGGAAAGTCTTTTGACCGGCGTTCCGGCGGGGAAATTCGCCATTGCCTACGGCGGCGTTTCGGCCCAGTTCAGCCCGGAAGCCTGGGCCCTGATCAGCCGCTTGGGCGAAGTCGGCATGCAGGTGGTCGGCCTCGATGAAGAGGGTCGCAAGAAATCGATGGAAATCGCCGCGCGGCTCCAGACGGGCAAACGGTTCACCAGCGGCGTCATGGGAATCATGCGGCCCGGCGATTCGCTGTTCTCGACCGCCATCGCGATTGAACACGTCAAGAACGCCGACCAGCAGCTCAAAGGCACGCGCGAGATGTTCGAGCTGATGCGGACCGCCCAGAAAAACCCGCGGGGCGATAAGCCGCTCTATGAGCTGAACGACGTCAAGGTCGGCGACCTCGATGCGCTCGAGCTGGTTATCAATATCGAATCGATCACCGAATTGAGCGCCGGCGGCGCGAACCTTGGACCGGGCGCGGAGCAGGTGAAGGGACTTTTCGGCAAGATGTTCGGCGGCGAGGGAAAGATTCAGATGTACGTCGCCAAAGCCGACGAGCGGAACGTGGTCACCGCCTATAGCAAGGAGCAGCTTGTGCGCGGGATCGAGCACGTGCGCTCGGGCGGCAAGGGGCTCGAGGACGACGCGGACATTGCCAAGACGGCGGCGCTATTGCCCGACGGCGCGCAATGGGTCGCGTACGTCAGTCCGCAGGGTCTGGTGCAATGGGTCGGCGTATTCGTCGAGGCCATGTTTGGCGGCCAGATCCAGCTTCCGCCGTTTCCCGCCACCGAGCCGATCGGCCTGGCGGCCAAGGTGTCGGAAATCGGCCTGGACGCCGAGCTGGTGCTGCCCGACGGCGTGGTGGCCGGGATCGGCCAGTATATCGGCGTGCTGGGACAAGTGTTCCAAGGCGGCGCGCCTTTGCCGTAACGAGGCCGAGGCGATGCCCTTAGGCCGGAGGTTTGCGACGCGTGGCGAACGACCCGACCCAGCTTGGCGGCGAGGAACATTTTGCGGTGTCGCAGGAGCGCGTCTATGCGCTCGTGACGGACCTGGACGCGATGGCCGCCGCGATGCCGGATCTGGTGAGTGCCGAAAGGGTCGACGAGCGAACGCTCAAGTGCGTGGTGCGCCCCGGGTTTTCATTTCTGCGCGGGACGATGCGGCTGGCGATTACGCTTTTGGAATGCGAAAAGCCCGCTCGGGCGGCGATGAACGTCGACGCGCAGGGAATCGGCCTGTCGATGCGCGTGGCTTCGCAGTTGCAGATCGCCAGCGAAGGGAACGGCTCTCGATTGGAGTGGACCGCGCAAATCGACGAGCTCAAGGGGCTGATTTCGGCCGTGAGCCCCGGCTTGATCAAGGCGGCGGCCGAGCAGGTGATTCGTCACGCGTGGGGCGAGGTGCGCAGGCAATTGGACGAGGGGTAGGGGGGTCGTGCGGTGCTAAGCCGCAAGCGAGCGGACGCCGCGGCGGTTCGGGCGACGTTTTGTGCGAGTTGCCGCGAGTTAGTGGAACGCGGCAAAATCCTTGCCCAACAGGGACGAGGCGATCTTTAGCTTCATGATCTCGTCGGTCCCCTCGTAAATGCGGCATACGCGGACGTCCTGCAAGTGGCGGCCCACGCGGAACAGTTCCGACCAGCCGCGTCCGCCAAAAACCTGAACGGCCCGATCGGCGGTGTCCCAGGCGGCATTCGAGGCGAAGAACTTGGCCTGGGCCACGCGCGTGTCGGCTTCGGCCAAGAGCTTTTGATCGCCCGGCGATGCGTCGCTGGCGGCTTTGGCCACGGCGGCCCGTTCGAGCAGGGCGTCGCTCGCGGCGCGGTTCATTTCGATCAAGGCAATGTGCTCCTGCACGAGCTGGTGCTTGCCGATCGGCTTGCCGTGCTGGTGCCGCGTTCGGGCATAAGAGAGAACTTCGGCCAGGCAATCCTCGATCACACCCAGACATCCGGAGGCCACGCTGAGCCGGCCGGAAACGAGCGTGCCCATCGCGACGCGAAAGCCATCGCCTTCTTCGCCCAGCAGGTTCTCGACGGGCACCGGGTGATCGGTCATTTGGAACATGGCCGTGTTGGCCGTGAACATGCCGGGCTTGGAGTGCAGGTCTTCGACTTCGAACGTGTCGCCCTCGGTATCGACGATAAAGGCGCTCATCCGGCGATCCTTGCCGGCGCGGTCCTGGGGATAGGCGAAGCAGATGACGGCGTCGGCGATGCCGCCGTTGGAAATCAGGTACTTCACTCCGTTGAGCAGGAACTTGTCGCCCGTGCGCCGATAGGTGCTCGTCATTTCCAGCGGGTTGGAGCCGGCGTCGGGCTCCGTGAGTCCGAAGGCCAGCAGCTTTTCGCCGCGGCACGAGGCCGGCAGGTAACGCGCGTGTTGATCGGCGTTGCCGTAGCGCACGATCGGATACTGGCCGATCGACGATTGGCCCGAAAAGAACGTGCGCACGCCGGTGCCTTCGCGGCCGATGCGCGTAAGCGCCCGGGCGTAGGTCACGGCGTCGACGCCGCGTCCGCCGAATTCGGCCGGCACGGGCATGCCCAACAGGTTGTATTTCTTGGCCAGCTCGACGGCTTGCTGGTTGTAGCGATGCTCGACGTAGCACAGCTCCTCGATGGGGCGCAGCTCGAGGCAAAACGCGTCGACGTCGGCCAGCAGCTTTTCGCGGGCGTCGGTAGTCATACGGGGTCCTTGAAATGGTCGGTCGGGAATTTCCGGCGAAGCATGGCGAGTCTACCGTACGTTCGGTAGACTGTAAACGCGCGCAGCCGTCCTTGGCAAGGATCGCTCGAGCGCGCACCAAGACGAGTTAGCGACGAGCCTAGCGACGAAAGGGCCGCCACCATGCACTTCGAGCATTCCGACAAGGTCAAGGACCTGCAAAAGCGGCTCACCGCCTTCATGGAAGAGCACATTTATCCCAACGAAAAGCGGTGGCACGAGCAAATCGCCACGGGCGACCGCTGGCAGCCGACCGCGATTGTCGAGCAACTTAAGCCCCAGGCGCGCAGCGCCGGCCTGTGGAACTTGTTTCTGCCGGATAAGGAATTCGGCGCGGGGCTGTCGAACCTCGAGTACGCTCCGCTGTGCGAGATCATGGGCCGCTCGACGATGGCGCCCGAGGTGTTCAACTGCTCGGCGCCCGATACGGGCAACATGGAAGTGCTGGCCCAGTACGGCACGCAGGAGCAGCAGGAGCGATGGCTGCGGCCGCTGTTGGCCGGCGAGATGCGCTCGTGCTTCGCGATGACCGAGCCGGACGTGGCTTCGTCCGACGCCACGAACATCCAGGCGAGCATCAAGCGCGACGGCGATCACTACGTGATCAACGGCCGCAAGTGGTGGAGCTCCGGCGCCGGCGATCCGCGCTGCAAGATTGCCATTTTCATGGGCAAGACGAATCCGGCCGCCGAGCCGCACAAGCAGCAGTCGATGATCCTCGTGTCGTTTGACACTCCGGGCGTGAAGATCGAGCGGCTGCTGGACGTGTTCGGCTACGATCATGCGCCGCACGGGCACGCCGTCGTGAACTACGAAAACGTGCGCGTGCCCGCCGCGAACCTGATTTTGGGCGAGGGGCGCGGCTTCGAAATCGCCCAGGGACGGCTTGGCCCGGGGCGGATCCACCACTGCATGCGGTTGATCGGCCAGGCCGAGCGTGCGCTTGGGCTAATGTGCAAGCGGGTGAAGCAGCGCGTGGCGTTCGGCAAACCGATCGCCGAGCAAGGCACGATTCGCGCCGATATCGCCAATTCGAGGATCGAAATCGAGCAGACCCGGTTGCTCGTGCTCAAAGCGGCCTCGATGATGGACACGGTGGGCAACAAGGCGGCCCGGGCCGAAATCGCGATGATCAAGGTCGTGGCCCCCTCGATGGCGCTGCGCGTGCTCGATCGCGCGATCCAGGCACACGGCGGCGGCGGCGTTTGCGGCGACTTTCCGCTGGCCGCGGCTTGGGCCAGCGCCCGCACGCTGCGGCTGGCCGACGGGCCCGATGAAGTGCACCGCGAGGCGATCGCCAAATGGGAATTGCGAAAACACGAGTAAGCCGCCCAAGCGGGCCAGGCCGCAAGCGGATGAACAACGCAGGTCGCCGGGGGATGGTCTGATGCAGCTTAAGGACAAGGTCGCGGTCGTTACCGGCGGTGCGAACGGGATCGGCCGCGCGCTTTGCCGGCGTTTCGCCGCCGAGGGGGCACGCGGCGTCGTGGTGGCCGATTGCGACGCCGCCGGCGCGCGGCAAGTCGCCGAGGAAATCGACGCTCTGGCCATCACCGTCGACGTGGCTTGCGAAAGCGACGTTCGCCGGCTGGTCGAGGAAAGCACCAGGCAATTCGGCCAGATCGATTTGTTTTGCTCCAACGCGGGCATTGCGCTGGGCGGCGGCGTCGACGCGCCCGACGCCGACTGGCAGAGGATTTGGGACGTCCACTTGATGGCCCACGTCTATGCCGCCCGGGCCGTGCTGCCGGGGATGGTCAAACGGGGCGACGGCTACCTGCTGCAAACGGCGTCGGCCGCGGGACTGTTGACGCAGATCGGCAGCGCGCCGTATTCGGTGACCAAGCACGCGGCCGTGGCGCTGGCCGAGTGGCTGTCGATCACGTACGGCCCGGCGATCAAGGTTTCGTGCCTCTGCCCGCAGGGCGTGACGACCAACATGATCTTGCGAGCGGACGTCGATCCGTCCGTCGAGTTTCTGCGCGCCGAGGCGGTGACGGCCGAGGAAGTGGCCGAGAGTGTGATCGAGGGGCTGGCGGCCGAGAAATTCTTGATTCTGCCGCACCCGGTGGTCGCAGGCTACTTCATGCGCAAGGCCAGCGACTACGACCGCTGGATTCGCGGCATGCGGCGGTTGCACGCCAAGATTCAGGCCGCCGGCGGCCGCCCCAAAGACAAAGAATTGGACATTCGATGAGCACGCTGGCGCTGGTGCGGCATGCCCAGGCTTCGTTCTTTGCCGAAAATTACGATCAGCTTTCGCCGCTGGGCGAACAGCAGGCCCGGCGGTTGGGAGAGTATTGGGTGCGGCGCGGCGTGCGGTTCGACCAAGTGTACACCGGGCCCCGCGCGCGCCAGATCGAAACCGCGGCGCTTGTGGGCGAGGCGTTTGCCAAGGCCGGGCTTCCCTGGCCCCAGCCGCAGTTCGTCGACGAGCTCGACGAACATCAGGTCGATCGGCTGATCAAGATTTCGATGAAAGTGATTGCCGAGCGGTATCCGAACATCGGCCGGCTGCACGCCGACTATCAGAAGGCCGAGCTGCCCCGCGACAAGCATCGCACGTTTCAATTGATGTTCGAGGAAGTGGTGAAGCTGTGGGTGGCCGGCCAGGTCGATGCGCCGGGAATCGAAACCTGGCAGGCTTTCAAGGGGCGCGTCGAGGACGGCTTGAAGCGGATCGTCGACGGACAGGCGCGCGGACGAAGCGTGGCGGCCTTCAGCTCCGTCGGCGCGATCACCGGTTGCCTGCGGGCGGCGCTGGGCTGCGCCGATCTGACCGCGCTCGATCTGGGCTGGCGGTTGCGCAATTGCTCGATCACCGAGTTCGTCTTCAGCCGCGACCGGCTGACGCTGGAAAGTTTCAACGCCTATCCGCACCTGGAGGATCCGGCGCTGTGGACGTATCGGTAAAAGGGCATGAGCGATGAGGGGGCCGACGGCGGATATGCAAGCGTGATTTGTGCTCGTCGCGTCGTCGTGGTAATAAGGGATGCTGGTTTCACGGGCGGAATCAAACAAAGAACCGACCATGAGCAGCCTGATCGATACCACCAGGCCGGTGCGGCCGGGCGAAGAGCTCAACGTCTGTGCGCTCGAGGCGTATTTGCTCGAGCACCTGCCGGGCGCGCGCGGACCACTGGCGGTCGAGCAGTTTCCGGGCGGAGCTTCGAACCTGACGTACCTGGTGCGCATGGGCGAAATGGAATGGGTGCTCCGCCGGCCGCCGTTCGGCAACCGCGTCAAAAGCGCGCACGACATGGGGCGGGAGTATCGCGTGCTGTCGAAATTGCACGCGGTCTACCGGCCCGCGCCCCGGCCGGTGCTCTATTGCGAGGACGAAGCGGTGCTCGGCGCGCCGTTTTACTGCATGGAGCGAAGGTACGGCGTCGTGTTGCGCCGGCAACTGCCCGAGGGTCTGGTGCTCGATCCGCCGACGCTGGCGAAGCTCAATCGCGCGTTCATCGACAACCTGGTTGAGTTTCATCACATCGACTACGAAGCCGCCGGCCTGGGCGATTTGGGCAAGCCGCTTGGTTTTACCGAGCGGCAGGTCGAGGGCTGGAACAAGCGATATCTGGCCTGCCGCACCGAGGATTGGCCGGATATGGAATTCCTGATGGAATGGTTTCCCGCGCGCATTCCGCCGCAATCGGCCTCGTCGCTTGTGCACAACGACTACAAGTTCGACAACCTGATGCTCGACCCCAACGATCTGACAAAAATCGTGGCCGTCTTGGATTGGGAGATGTGTACGCTGGGCGACCCGATGCTGGATTTTGGGACCGTGCTGGCCTATTGGGTGGAAGCTCGCGATCCGCCGCCGCTGCAAGTGCACGCCTTCGGCCCCACACAACTCCCCGGCAGCATGACGCGCCGCGAGCTGACCGAGTATTACGGCGAGAAATCGGGCTACGACACGTCGCAGGTTATGTTTTATTACGCCTTCGGGCTGTACAAGGTGGCCGTAATCATCCAGCAGATTTACTACCGCTACGTGCAGGGCTTTACCAAGGACGAGCGTTTCGCCGGGTTCAACAAGCAGGTGGCGGCGCTGGCGCAGGAAGCCCGGCGGACGATTGGCGAGGGGACTTTTTAAGCGTCGTCGCCGGGGCGATGGGAGATTTTTTTCCGTGGAACGCAGCGAACTCGATCCGGCGGTGGCGGAGTTGCTCAAAGGATACCGGATCGTCGTGACGACGATGGTGGCCTGGGGCGATATGGACGCCAATCGGCACGTCAACAACACCGTGTACTTTCGCTACATCGAGCACGGCCGGCTATGGTATTTCCACGAGCTGGGGTTTTCGAGAGAGCAGCAGGAGGCCGGCATCGGGCCGATTCTGGCCTGGGCCGATTGCCGCTTTCGCGTTCCCTTGAGTTATCCCGACACCGTCTCGATCGGAACCCGGATCATCGAAGTAAGAGACGATCAGTTCACGATGCAATCGGTGGTGGTCAGCCACAAGCTGAAAAAAGTGGCCGCCGAAGGCCAGCAGCGGCTCGTCTCGTACGATTACCGCAGCAACCAAAAAGCCCCGCTGCCCGAGTCGATTCGCCGGCGAATCGAGGAGTTTGAAAAGGGCGCTTAGGCACCGCGCACACCGTTCGTTCAGCCAATATCACCCAACAACCCTAAGCGGATGCAAACCATGAGCAACACGATCAGTCTCGAAGGACAAGTGGCGCTGGTCACCGGCGGCGGACGCGGCATCGGCAAGGCGATTACCGAGCGGTTGGCCGCCGCCGGGGCCAATGTGGCCATCGCCAGCCGAAAAATGGAAAACCTGCGGGCCTCCGTCGACGAATTCGCAAAACTGCCGGGCAAGATCCTGCCGGTCGAATGCCACGTCGGCCGCAAGGATCAACTGGAAAACCTGGTGGCCACGGTCGAAAAAGAGCTCGGCACCATCGACATCCTGGTCAACAACAGCGCCACAAACATCGGCCAGGGGCCGGCCTTGGACGTGACCGACGAGATGCTCGACAAGATGGTCGAGGTCAACGTCAAGGCGGCGCTGCGCCTGGTGCGACTGACCGTGCCCAGGATGATCGAAAAGAAAAAGGGCTCGATCATCAACATCGCCTCGATCGCCGGACTGCGCCCGCAGCCGGGCGGACTATTGTACAGCTTCACCAAGGCCGGCCTGATCATGATGACCCGCACCTGGGCGGTCGAATTCGGGCCCAAAGGGGTGCGCGTCAACGCCATCGCGCCGGGGCTCATCCAGACCGACTTTAGCGAGTTCTTCTGGAAAAACGAAGCGCACCTCAAGCGGCTGGAAGCCACGCAGCCGGTGCCCCGCGTCGGCCGGACGGATGAAATCGGTTTCGCCGCGCTGTATCTGGCCAGCGACGAGGCTTCCTTCGTCACCGGGCAGGTGTTCGTGATCGACGGCGGGGCGACGGCCATGTAAAGAGAATGGGCACGCGGTGCGCTCCCGCGACCGCGTGCCCGATGCGCTGTTACGCATTCAGAACGTCACACCGTGTGCGGCCCCTTACTTGCCGTCGCTCGCGACTGCTTTGCCGCTGTCCGCCTTGACGGAGCAGCAAGCGGCGGTCGCCACCTTGGTGGCGGCCCCGCTTTTGCAACAAGCCTGGCCGCTGGCGCAGCAAGCCTGTTTGGCATCGCAACAGTCGCCGACGGCCGCGGTGAGCTTCGTGCTCTTGGCACCGCAGCAGGCTTGGCCTTCCTCGCAACAGGTTTTGCCCTGGTCGCAGCAAGGTTGAGCGCTCGCGCAGCAAGCCTGGTTGTTCTTGCAACAGGCCAGGCCCTTTTCGCAGCAGCCGAGCTTGTCGGGCGCCGCGCAACAGGCGCTGCCGCCGTCGTTGCAACAAGCCGTCTTCAAGTCACAACAGTTCTTCGTGGCCGTAGGTGCTTTGGCCCAAACCGTCGCCACAACAACGGCCCCAACGGCCAGCAATCCGGCGGCAAGAGCCACGTGCAATTTCGAAAACATGGAATAACCTCCAGAAGTACCAGGTTCATAGGAAAAGAAACACTCGCGACGTTGCCACTAGCGCGCGTGCGAGCGTGGCTCAACAGAGAAACCACGTTATGCGCGCGCAGCGCGATTAACAACGCCACTGGCAATGGAGGATGTGCAGCGACAGCGGCTGCGGGGCCGCAATCGCCGAAGGAGCGATGCCGCCGACGGTTGAGTCGCCGAATTGCGGCGGCACCGCGAACAGCGCGACCGGCTGCGACGCCAGAACCAGCTTTTCGCTCGTCGGAGCAATGGGGCTCGTGCGGCAGCAGTCGCTCGGGCACGGTTGCTTCCTGTGCGGTTGCGAAGGCGGGCGAGCCGGCTCGTTGTGGCCGGCACAACAGGAGCGGGCCGGGGCCGGCGCAAGGTCGGCTTTGGCCGCTTGCTCGCGCCGGCAATGGGCGCCCGTGAAAAACGCGCAGGGCGATAGCGGCAATGCCACTATGCAAGCGCAAATCCAGACCAGCACGGTGCCGGGAGCGTTCATATTAAAACGATACGGAATGCTGCCCCAAATGGTTCCAACGAATTCTCGGTGACGGCCAGCACCAATCATGCAAGTGGTTGGAAATTAAGGGGTTGCCTCTGCTCTAGGGCCGCAAGCGTGATCGCCGGCAAGCGGCCGGCCTTGACGGTGGCAACGGCGCGGGAGTCTTCGGCGGGGAGAATAACGCGTCCTTGCGCGACGGCCAAGAGCACTTCCCACTCGAGCGCCTTGAAGCGCGGTCCGCCCACGCAACTGACGCTGGGAGCCGCCGGCAACAGGATTCCGTTGGGTGCGAGCACCTCGCGAAAAGCCTGGCTGGTCAATCGAGTGCCCAGCGACCTCTCATCGGGGCCGAGGTCGATGACGATACACAGTCGCCCGTGCTCCGGATGAGCAGACGCCGCGGCCAGCAGAGCGCGCAGCTCGCCGAGAACGACCCCTTCCGGCTGCCTCCAGTCGGGAAAAACCAAAAGGTTGATTCCCCGCAGCTTCAAAGCAGCCTTGATCCACAGACGCTCCGTTTCGGAGAGCCGCTTGCTGAACGCGTCAAAAAGTATCGTATAGTGATCCGGGTGCACGCGGGACAAACAGGGGGGATCGCCGACGCGCTCGAACTCGGCGCGCAAAAGCGGGTAGTCGGCCAGCCGGGCCCGCTCGACGAAAAACAGCAGATTCTGCCGGTACCACGGCTCGACGTCCTTGTTCTGCCACAACCGGTCGCGCAGGACGTCGACGGCGACGTAACCGTAAGCGGCAAACTGATCGCGCCAATAGTCGGGCCACTGTTCATTCACGTGCCCGTCGCCTTGCTGGTGGGGGATCGCCGCGGAAAACAAGACGAGCGGGGCCAGCCGCGCGAGCGAACCGATGAGCGTGCCGGCGCTCGCCGGGGGAACGTGCTCGGCCACTTCCAGGCACAGGGCCAGGTCGAAGCGCCGGCCGACCTCCAGCGGCTGCGCCAGGTCGCGGCCCAGAAATCGATCGGGCTCGATCGCCAGCAGGCGGCGTTCGACGTAGTCGCCGTCGATGCCCAGGTAATCGGAAATGCCGGCGGCTTTGAATTGGGCCAGCCAGGTGCCCGTGCCGCAGCCGACGTCGACCACGCTCGTTGGCGCGACGAACTGGAGCACCAGGGGAACGGTCGCGGCGGCACTGGTGCGCGCACCCTGATCATGGAATTGGAAGAACCCCTCGGTGTACGGCACATTGCTCATCGACGGAAATCTCGGGCCTGACCGACCACTATCCGACCATGATCTCATTTCTTGAGAAGTTGTTCAAACTGTTCTTCCGAGAGCACGGTGATGCCCAGCGCCCGGGCCTTGTCGAGCTTGCTTCCGGGCTTTTCACCGGCCACGACGTAATCGGTATTTTTCGACACGCTCGAAACGGCCCGGCCGCCGAGCCCGGCGATCAGCTCCTCGATCGCTTCGCGGCTGTACTTTGCGAGGGAGCCGGTGACGACGAACGTTTTGCCGGCGATTGCTTCGGCCCGCCGCTTCGCAGGGCCCCGAGCGGTCATCGAGAGGCCCAGTTGCGCAAGGTCGTCGATCGTGTCGCGGCCGAAGCGGCTGTGCAAGAAACCGTAGACGCTGTCGGCGATCACGGGGCCGATCTCGTTGATGGCCGACAGCTCCTCGACCGTGGCTTGCCGCAGTTTGTCCATCGCATGAAAATGGTCGGCGAGCACCGCGGCCACGCGCGACCCGACGTGCCGGATCGACAGCGCGTTGAGCAGCCGCGCGAGCCCGCGCGATTTGCTGGCTGCGATGCCTTGCAATAGATTCTCCGACGATTTTTGGCCCATCCGCTCGAGGTTCACGAGCGTATCGACATCGAGCCGGTACAAGTCGCCGTAATTTTCGACGGCGCCGGTTTCGACGAGTTGATCGACGAGCTTGTCGCCGAGCCCTTCGATATCCAGGGCGTTGCGGCTGGCGAAGTAGCGCACGCGTTCCTTCACCTGCGCCCGGCAGTAGAGGTTGGGGCAGCGAATGTAGACCCCCCCGGCGTCCTTCACGAGCGGGGTTCCGCATTCGGGGCAGCGCGTGGGAAAGACGAACTTCCGCGGATGGCCCTGCCGCTCGGCCTTTTCCACGCGCACGACGTGCGGGATGATCTTGCCGGCCTTCTCGACGATCACCGCGTCGCCGATGCGCACGTCCTTGCGCTCGATTTCATCGGCGTTGTGCAGGCTGGCGCGCTTGACGATGGTTCCGGCCAGCTCGACCGGCTCGAGGTCGGCCACCGGCGTGATCGCGCCGGTCTTGCCGACTTGCACGCGAATGTCGAGCAGGCGGGTCTTGGCCTCGTACTTTTCGAATTTGAAGGCGATCAGCCAGCGCGGACTCTTGCTCGTCGTGCCCAGCCGCTCGCGCTGGGCGAAGTCGTTCACCTTGAGCACCAGGCCGTCGACCTCGAAATCCAGTTCGTGCAGCGATTCGATCCGCCCTTCACAATGGGCCACGGCCGCGTCGAAATCGTCGAAACATTGGACGTGCGGCGTGGCCGGCAGGCCGAAGCGGCGCAGCTCGGCCAAAAAGTCCATGTGGTTTTTGGCTTTCAATCCCAGGGCGAAGCCGACGCCGTGGCAAAACAGCCGCAGCCGGCGATCGGCGCACAACCGCGGATCCAAAAGCCGGATGCTGCCCGCCGAGCAGTTGCGCGTGTTCGCGTAGAGCGGCTCTGAGCGCTTTTGTTGTTTTTCGTTGAGCCGCACCAGGTCGGAGTTGGTCATGTAGACTTCGCCGCGC
>JBBDNV010000108.1:0-20531 GCA_040877415.1 Pirellulales bacterium | reverse complement strand
AGCCGGCAACAGATAGGCCCCGCCTAAACCACCGCGTCACCTCTCGACTCTACTCAAGTCCCTTTTCAAGTCCTGCAGAATGGCCAACTTCTCCGGTCCAGCAAGCGTCTTGCGTTCGCGACTCATGGAATCCTCCAGGCTTCAGGGTTATGCTAACCCCAACACCCGGAAATTCCAGTTCCATCTGAAGCAGGACAGCGCTGGCCGTGCTCGGGTAGCGCATGGGCAAGGAATTGCGAGCCATCCTCGATCAGTACGGTCGGCCGCAATTGGTGTCGTCCGAACGCTTGGCCAATACGTGAGTTGAATACACTTTCTCGGATGCGTAGCTGTATAGCCGTACGGTGAACACCTGTCAACCTAGTGTCGAATCGAAGTGAATCGACTTCTGGCAATTCTTCCAAGGTCTTGTCCAAACCGTCCCCCTTGTGGCGGAGGGGGCAAATTGGTAGATTTTCGCTTTGCATTCTTATGGGAAAAAGCGGGGCACGGGCCGCGAACGGCGGATTGCCCCGACGCGTACAATGGTTGTGGTAAAGCCATGAAAAACGACATCCATCCCGAGTACTTCGTGACCATGGTTAAGTGCGGGTGCGGCAATACGTTCACGACGCGCAGCACGCGGCCGGAGCTGAAGGTCGATATCTGCAACGTGTGCCATCCGTTTTACACGGGCAAACTCAAATTCGTGGATACGGCCGGGCGGATCGAAAAGTTCAAGAACAAGTTTGCTAAGGCGGGCTACGCCAGCCTGAAGCGCGGCAAGAAATCGGCGGAAAAGCCGGCGACCGAGTCGTAGCCCGTTTGTTTTTGCGCGCCGCTGTCCTGATCGGTACGGATCGGGGGCGGCGTTTCTGTTGACTCATGGAAGGGATTGGGGGCTGGGGATTACGGGTTGGATTGCAAGCAACGACCGCCCCTAACTCACGATCCCAAGCCCCTAACGAGGCTCTTAAGGTGTCGCTGCGCAAGACGCTCGATGAAAAACTGGCCCGCTTCGAGGAGCTGGAGAAGCAACTGGTCGACCCGGAAGTGCTGGCGAACCCGGCACGGGTGACCGCCGCTGCGCGCGAACATGGGTCGCTGGCGAAGCTGGCCAAGAAGTATCGCCGCTTCAAGGCGCTTAACCAACAAATCGCCGAAGCGCAGGAGATGATCGAGGGCAAGGACGCCGAGCTGCGCGAAATGGCGGAAGCCGAGTTGCCCGAGCTGCGCAAACAGCGCGAGACGCTGTGGGACGAGCTGTTGGGCATGACCATCGGCGGCGAAGACGCCCAGCGCAACCGGATTGTGATGGAGATTCGCGCCGGCACCGGCGGCGACGAAGCGGCCCTGTTTGCCCGCGACCTGTACGATATGTACAAGCGGCACGCGGAAGGCAAGGGCTGGAGGGTCGAAATATTGGACATGAGCCCCACGGAGCTGGGGGGCTTCAAGGAAATCATCCTGGGCGTGCAGGGCGAAGGGGTGTTTCGCGAGCTGCAATACGAAAGCGGCGGCCATCGCGTGCAGCGCGTGCCCGAAACGGAAACCAAGGGCCGCATTCACACCTCGGCGGCCACCGTGGCCGTGCTGCCCGAGCCGGAGGACGTGGAAATCGCGCTTAAGCCCGACGACTTTCGCAAGGATATCTTTTGCTCCAGCGGTCCCGGCGGGCAGCACGTCAACAAGACGGCGTCGGCCATCCGGCTGACGCACCTCGAAACAGGCATCGTCGTGCAGTGCCAGGACGAAAAAAGCCAGCACAAGAACTTTGCCAAGGCGCTGCGCGTGCTCAAGACGCGGCTCTACGAAGCCAAGCGCAAGGAGGAGCACGAGCGGCGCGCGAGCGAACGCAAAACGCTCGTCGGCTCGGGCGACCGCAGCCAGCGCATCCGCACCTACAACTTCGCCGAGAACCGGGTGACCGACCACCGCATCAACCTGACGCTTTACAAGCTCGACTCCATCCTGGCCGGCGCCGTGCAGCCGCTGACCGACGCCTTGACCGATTACGACCGGCAGGAGATGCGCCGCGAGATGGGTTCGGACGATTGACTTCTGTAGCCGGGGTCACTGACCCCGGATTGTTTGGGAGACAGGCCGGCCTCACTGAGGCCGGCTACAGGCGGAGGCCCCCTACAGCGGGCCACAACTTCCGGGAGCTGCCATGGCCGACGAGTGGACCATCGGGCGCCTGCTCCAATGGACGGCCGATTATCTCAAGCATCACGGCTCCGAAAGCCCGCGCCTGGAGGCTGAAGTGCTGTTGGCCCACGCGCGCGGCTGTGGAAGGGTGGAGCTTTATACGAGTTTCGGCGAAGAGGCCGACGACGCGCTGCGCACGAAGTTCCGCGAGCTGGTGAAGCGGCGGGCCGAAGGGGTGCCGGTCGCCTATCTGGTCGGGCATCGCGAGTTCTATTCGCTCGACTTTCGCGTGACGCCCGACGTGCTCATCCCGCGCCCCGAAACCGAGTTTCTGGTAATGACGCTCGTGGATCTCATGAAGAACTTCGGCCGAACCGAGCAGCCGATCGACGTGGCCGACGTCGGGACCGGCAGCGGCATCATTGCCGTTTGCGTGGCCAAGCACGCGCCGCGGGCGCGCGTGACCGCGATCGACGTCAGCCGGCAAGCGCTGGCGGTTGCGCGCGACAATTCCCGGCGGCTGGAGGTGGCTGAGCGAATCGAGTTTGTCGAGAGCGACCTGTTCGCGGCGATTGCCGTGGGCCGGCAGTTCGATTTCGTGGTCAGCAATCCGCCGTACGTGGCGAGCGAGGATTTTTTGGCACTGCCAGCCGAAGTGCGATTGCACGAGCCCCAGATCGCGCTCGTGGCCGGAGAGTCGGGCACGGCCGTGATCGAGCGGCTCATTGGGCAGGCGGCCGAACGGCTGCGGCCGGGTGGCTCGCTCTTGTTGGAAATCAGCCCGATGGTACAACAGCGAGTCGAAACGCTGCTGGGGGCCGACGAACGATTCGAGTCGGGACCGACGATCAAGGATCTGGCCGGTTTGCCGCGGGTCGTGCAGGCACGGCGCAAGTAACAAACCAAATGGATTGTCTTCGCATCAACGGCGGAGTCCGGCTCGACGGCGCCGTGACGGTGAGCGGCTCGAAGAACGCCGCCTTGCCGATCATGGCCGCCTCGATTCTGGCCGCCGGGCCGGTCGTCTTGCGGGGTGTGCCCGAGCTGGTCGACGTCGACACGCTGGCCCTGTTGCTGGGTCATCTGGGCGTGGAGGTCAAGCGGCGCGGTGCCACGGGTGGCTCGTCCAGGGGTGCTGCGGATGGTGAAGTGTGGATCGAAACGGTCGATCCGCGTCCGACGCGGGCTGCATACGACCTGGTGCGCCGCATGCGGGCCAGTTTTTGCGTGCTGGGGCCGCTTTTGGCGCGGCGGGGCAGGGCGGAGGTGTCGCTGCCCGGCGGGTGCAACATCGGCACGCGGCCGGTCGACTTGCACCTGGCGGGGCTGCAGGCACTGGGGGCTGAGATCCGCATCGAGCGCGGTTACGTGATTGCCGAGGCGCCGCGGCTCGGCGGCGCCGAGATCGACCTGCGTGGTCCGCGCGGACCGACGGTAACGGGCACGGCCAACGTGATGAGCGCCGCCACGGTGGCTCGCGGCCGGACGATCATCAAGGGCGCGGCCGCCGAGCCGGAAGTGGTCGATCTCGGCCGGTTCCTGATTGCCGCGGGCGCCGACATTGCGGGCCTGGGCACGGACACGATTGAGATTCGCGGCGTCGACCAGCTTGCCGGCGCGTGCCATCGAGTGATTCCCGATCGGATCGAGGCGGCGACGCTGTTGATCGCCGCGGCGATTACGCGGGGAACGGCCACGGTCGCGGGCGCTCGTGCCGACCATTTGACGGCCGTTCTGGAGGCGCTCGACGAGACCGGCGCGGACGTCGTCTGCGGCCCCAACGAGATCACGGTCTCGGCGGGCGATCGGCCGCGCCCAATCGACGTCATCGCGCGCCCCTATCCCGGCATTCCCACCGATTTGCAGGCGCAGTTCATGGCCTTGCTCGCGGTGGCGGACGGCACGAGCACGGTCGGCGACGAGGTTTTTGCGGAGCGGTTCATGCACGTGGCGGAGTTGAATCGGCTGGGGGCGCAAATCGAGCGGCGGGGCTCGGTGGCCGTTGTGCGCGGCGTGCGTCGGCTGTCGGGCGCGGCGGTGATGGCCTCCGATCTGCGCGCCAGCGCCGCCTTGGTCCTGGCCGGATTGGCCGCCGGAAGCGAGACGATCGTGCGGCGCGTGTATCACCTCGACCGGGGATACCGACGCCTGGAAGAGAAGCTGGCGCTCATGGGTGCGCGGATTGAGCGGTGGAGCGATGGTGAAATCTCGCCGACGGATCCGGAAAACCTGACCGCGTCGGCATTGAGGTGTTAATGGGTGGCTAGCAGCGGGTTGAAAAATTGGGACGGGCACCTCGCGACCGCCGTTTTTAGCGGGTCTTGCCGCGACGTGCTCGGAGCCAGTCCCATTTTTCAATGGGTGGCTAAACCGTGAGCGGTCAAACGGCCGCGTCGTCGCCGCGATAGATCTTTTGGAACAGAACGTTTTTCTTCGACGTCACCGGGCCGGGATTGGTGTCTTCACGCAGAATCGCGGCCATCATCTGGTACTTGGCGTCCAGGTCGTCGGCGTAATGCACGATCAGCGCTTCGGGGGTCATGGGCGGCTTGGGCGAGCCCCACTCGGGCAGCCGCTGGTGCGAGACAATGACGTGCTCCAGCCGCAAGAGCATTTCGGGGTCGACCGAACGGCCGGCAGCGGCTTCGCGCACGATGTCGCGGCCCTGCAGAATATGGCCGATCAGGTTGCCCGAGGCCGTGTATTCGGCGCCTTGCGGGCGCTGTTCGATTTCGCGCAGCTTGCCGATGTCGTGCAGGATGGCGCCGGCCACGACCAGGTCCTTGTTGAGCCGCGGCCGCATTTCGGGATAGTAGTCGTCGTACTTGTCGGCCAGGTAGACACTGCTGCGCGTCACGCTCAACACGTGCTCGAGCCAGCCGCCGATAAAGGCATGGTGATTGTGCGTGGCGGCCGGAAGCGTCAACAGCGATTCCCGGTGTTCCTGGAGGATGTGTACGACCAGGTCGCCGAGCGCGGCGTCGGCGATGCGCTCGCGCGCGGTCGCCAGCAACTCCTCGAACATGACCCCGGCGTCGAACCGCGTTTGCGGCAGGCACATCGCCGGCGAAAAGCCGTCGGCCCGGTCGGCCGAACAAACCTCGCGAATCTTGCGCAGTTCGAGCTGCGGCCCGTAATTCGTGTCGCGATAGACCGCCCGCACTTTGTAAAACGCGCCGGGCTGCCAGGCCTCGCGGCAGTCGGCGCCCCACGGCGAATCGCTCCAGATGGGAAACGAAACTTCCCGGCCGTGGTCGCGAAAGCCGACGCGGAAATACGGCTTGCCGTCGCGCGTGGTCAGTTCTTCCTTGGCGGTCATGAGCACGAAGATATCGGCTTCCTGACCGTTGGTCAGCTCGGATAGCGTGACGATCGACATCGGACGCTCCTTGCAACGTCGTGACAGTCGGGCCAGGCGAGCCGTGGCTGGGGACAACAAGGGGATAAGTCCAATTATTCCGTCGAAATTGGAGTGATCCCCTTTTTCGCAGCGCGTCCACTTTATTTCAACGGTCTCGCTGGCGCACCGCGATCATTATCTTACCGGAGTCGCCGCGCCAGACAACAACCCGCGGCGCCGTTCAGCTTCGATAGCCGCGCGGATGCGAGGAGTGCCATTTCCAGGCGGTGCGGATGATCGACTCGACGTCGGTGTATTGGGGCCGCCAGGTGAGGACCTTTTGGGCCTTGGTTGCGTCGGCCACCAATTCCGGCGGATCGCCGGGACGACGGGATCCGGCGCGGCTGGGAATCGCGTGGCCGGTGACACGCCGGCAAGCCTCGATCACCTCGTTGACGCTATCGCCGCGGCCCGTGCCCAGGTTGAGGTGCAATCCCTGGCCGGGCTCGAGCTTTTCCAGCGCCAAGACGTGCGCGCTAGCCAGGTCGTCGACGTGGATGTAATCGCGGATGCAGGTGCCGTCGGGGGTGGGATAGTCGTCGCCGAACACGGTGACGTGCGGCCGCTGGCCCAAGGCGACGGCGAGCACGATGGGAATCAGGTGGGTTTCGGGGTCGTGGTCTTCGCCCAAATCGCCGTCGGGGCTTGCACCGGCGGCGTTGAAGTAACGCAAGGCCGCATAGCCCAGTCCGTAGGCGTTTGCATAGTCGGCCAACGCGTGCTCGACGACCAGCTTGCTGAAGCCATAGGGGTTAATCGGCCGCTGGGGCTCTTCTTCGGTGATCGGAACGCGCTGGGGAACGCCGTAGGTGGCGGTCGTGCTCGAGAAGACGATCCGCCCGAGGCCGGCCTCGCGCATCGCCTCCAGCAGGTTCAAGCTGCCGGCCACGTTATTTTGGTAGTATTGGGCCGGTTCGGTGACCGATTCGCCGACGTAAGCCAGGGCGGCAAAGTGCATGACCGCTTCGATCCGGCGCTCGCGCATCGCCGCCACCAGCCGCGGGCGGTCGCTGAGCTGTCCCTCGATCAGCCGTCCCTCGGGGACAGCCTGGCCGTGGCCGCGCGACAGGTTATCGTAGACCCACACGTCGTGCCCGGCGCGCGCGAGCCATCGCACGGCATGGCTGCCGACGTAACCGGCGCCGCCGGTAACGAGCACGTTCATAAGTCGAACTCCAAGACGAGCGATTGGGAAACTTTGCCGCTTTGGCGTGCTTTTTTCGCCTGTGGGGCCGCGCGGCCGGCCCTCATTGGGCAATTGGCTTATGTAACATTAGGGGAGAGGCAGTCGTGGGGCAAATCTGTGAAGATGACGGCTGATGAGCGACGAATCTAGGGGAAGCAGGCGATTTTGCAGTGGGCAGCGGCTTTTCGAGCCGGGCGCCCGCGGTTACCGGGGATTCGAGGTTTTACGGCTTGTTTAGCCCCGAGCCATCGGCGACGGGGTTTGTCGCGCCCGCGGTTACCGGGGATTCGAGGTTTTACGGTTTGTTTAGCCCGGAGCCATCGGCGACGGGGTTTGTCGCGCCCGCGGTTACCGGGGATTCGAGGTATTGCGATGGGCGGACCGCGCCGCAAGTTGCTCAAGCCGGCCGCCGTGGCCACCAGCGCCGTCACGGGACGTTGGATCGAATCGTTCGTCGACTATTTGCGCAGCGAGTGCCACTTGTCGGAAAACACGGTGGTTGCCTATCACCGCGATCTGCGGCGGTTTTATGCGTGGCTGGCGGGGCGGCGGGTGGCTCAGCTTTCGATCCAGGAATTGGCCGACTATGCCGGCTGGCTCGACGAGCGGAAATTGGCGCCGGCCAGCATTGCCCGGCACCTGGCTTCGCTGCGCATCTTCTTCCGATATCTGCAGCTCGAAGGCCTGCTCGGCGACAACCTGGCCGAGCTTTTGGGCAGCCAGAAGCTGTGGCAGCGCGTGCCGCACGTGCTGACGCTGGGCATGGTCGAGCGGCTGCTGGCGAGCCCCGCGCGGGGCGAGCCGTCATGGCGGCGCGATCGGGCACTTTTGGAGCTGCTTTACGCGACCGGCTGCCGGGCTTCGGAAATATCGCACCTCCAGCTAGAGGACGTGCACCTGGACGAAGGCTTTTGCCGCTTGAAGGGCAAAGGGAACAAGGAACGGCTGGTCCCGCTGGGGCGGCGGGCCATCGAGGCAGTGCGCGATTATTTGAGCCACGAACGGCCGGCTATGGTGGCCGACCGCTCGCCGGCGCCAAAATGGCTGTTGGTTTCGCGCCGCGGCTTGCGCTTGCGCCGCGAGCGAATCTGGGAATTGTTCAAACGCCATGCCGCCCGAGCGGGAATCGCCAACGACATGAGCCCCCACACGCTGCGGCACAGTTTCGCCACGCATCTGCTGGCCGGCGGAGCCGACCTGCGACAAGTTCAGGAGATGTTAGGACATGCCAGCATCGCCACGACGCAAATCTACACGCACGTCGACCCGGCGCGTCTCAAAGCGGTCCACAAGCGGTTCCACCCGCGCGGTTAAAGCGCGCTTCGAGCCGGCGAAGCGGCAGGCACGCGCCGCGCGTCGGCGCGATGACCGCGGGTGCTATGCGGGCTTTTTGGGAGGCGAAAACTTGATCTTCTGGATCAGCGTTACGATGTGACCGTCGGGGGAGATATAGCCGGAAATGGCGGTCACGGCGGCGATGACGTAGCGATACTTGAGGTTGAAATCGAAGTCCAGCTCGGCTTCGGATTTTTCGGCCGCGCCCGGGCCCGCGTCGCTGCCCACGATGCTGATCACCTGCTCGCGCAGCGCGGCGAAATTGGCCAGCTTTTGGTCGCCCATTTGAATGGCGGTCAGGTTGCCTTCGGCATCGGAAGTCAACCGCACCTTGATGGGCAGTTGGGTGTCGAGGGCCGTCGAAACGGGCCCGGCCACCGGCATGCGGATATTGAAATCGCCCTCTTGGGTCACGATCTTGAAGCTGAACAGGAAGAAGATCAACAGCAGAAAGACGATGTCGATCATCGGTGTCATTTGGATTTCCACCTTGTCGGCCATCTGAGTGGCGGTGTTGCGGATTTTCATTTCGTCAGGTCCGTTTCTTCCTGCTTGGCGCGCAGCGCGAAGTTGTCAAAGCCGTTTTCCTGACACTTCTGCATGACTTCCTGGACGACGCCCCCCTTGGCGTCGGCGTCAGCGCGTACGATGACCGTGGCGTCGGCGGGCTTGCCGCCGCTGAGCTCGAGATAACGCCGCTCGTTGCGCAAGCGCTGGCTGAGCGCGGAAATCGGCAACACGTCGCCGGCAAAAATCACCTGGTCGTCGCTGGTCAATTGCAGCACCAGCGGCGCTTCGATCGCCGTGTCGCGGGGCTTGGCCAGTTGGCTGCTGGGGAGCTTGATCCGCGCATCCAGATCGGCTTCGCCGAAATTCAAGAGAACCATGAAGAAGGCGATCAACTGAAAAGTCATGTCGATCATCGGCGTCATGTCCGGTTCGGCCGATACCGTGAAACGCTTGGGCTTCATTCTCATGGCGTGCGCGATTTCTGTCGGCGGCGCAAGTGGATCGGCCGCGGTCACAGGGGTGGGGAAATGTCCGGCTTAGGCTTTTTTGGGACCGACGTTCTGGAAGCGGCTCATGAGCCGCTCGCTGTAGATGCCGACTTCGAGCACGAGCCGTTGAAGTCGATTGCGAAAGTAACCGAATACGGCGATGGCCGGAATGGCCAGCCAGAGTCCGACCAAGGTCGTGATCAGCGCCATGGAAATGCCCTGTGCCAACTGCGACGGTTTGGGTTGAACGTTGCTCGATGCAATCACGCGGAACGCGGCGACCATCCCGTCGACCGTGCCCAACAGGCCGACCATGGGGCTGACCGTGCCGATGAGCGCGATGTAGCTGAGGCGCTGTTCGAGCCGCATGTTTTCGTCTTCGCCGACCTCCTGCATGGCCTCCACCGCCTGCGGGTAACCTTCCTGCAGCTTGGCCAGGCCGGCGGCCAGCACGTGCCCCAAAAAGCTCTCGTCGTTTTTAGCCAGCTCGTAGGCGTCCTGAAACCGTTTTTCGTTGAGCATAGCTTCGAAGTTCTGCACCAAATCGGGCGGAACGACTGCCTGTCGGCGCAGCGACATGATGTTCATCACCACCAGCGCCACGAACACGAACGAGATCAACAAGAATATGACGGTGTAAAACGGTCCCAGCGCATTGTAATAGAAACTAAGGGCGCTCGTTTGGGGCGGCGGCGCGTCATCCGATTTGCCCGCGCCCTCTTGAGCATGCGCGGTGGCCATCCATCCGGCGCCGACGAAGGGCGCAATCGCCATGCCGAAGGCGATCGCGCACAACAGCGCGCAGGCATGCCGACGCAGGCAAATGTGGTACTGCATGGGTTGTCCTCAAGGTTTTCTTGGATGCCGACGGCAGTTGCTGGTTTCAGTGTAGTCCGCTAGCGCTGTTTCCGCCAAGGGCGGCGCGCCGGGGCGGTCAGCGGGCGGCCCAGACGCTGTTGGGGTACTTTTCCTTAAGCATTTGACGGGCTTGCGCGGCCCGCTCGGATTGATCGACTTTGGTCCACAGGATGGCCAGGTTCGCCAGCGCTTCGGCGTGCTGTTCGGCGAAGCGCGGGTATAACAGGTCGACGTGCAGGAAGGCCAACAGCGCCTCCTTGTTTTTTCCCGCCGCATTGTAGCAGTTGCCGAGGATATTGTAGGCTCGGGCGTACAGCTCCTCGTTTTCCGGATCGGCCTTGGCAATCACGTCATCGACGAGCTTGACCGCCTCGTCGGTTTTTCCCGTGCCGCCCAGCGCCGACGCTTTGCCCAGCGAGGCGGCGGCCTTCTGAGCATCGACTTCCTTGCCCGATGCGTCCATGGTCAGGACTTCGTCGAATTTGGCGGCGGCCTCGTCGAATTTCTTTTGGCTCACCAGGGAGCGGCCGACGAGCACTCGGGCGCGCAGTTTGTAATCGGGCCAGGGGGCTTCGGCCAGTTTGCCGTAGTACCCCTCGGCGTCGGAAAACCGCTCGAGCGCGGCCAACAAGTCACCGAGCGTTTCGCAAGCTTCGAAATAATGGAAGCTGTCGCCGTTGGCCCGCTCGAAGGCGAGCATTTTTTTGCCCGTCTCGGCGATCGATCCGCTGCCGGCCAGCGCCAAGCGGGCGGCCGCCAGGGCCTTGTAAAACTCGACGTCCTTGGCAATCTCCGGCCGCTTCACTTCGCCCGCGTCGATCTTTCCGAGCATCTCCACGGCGTCGTCGAAGCGGCCTGTGCGAACGGCGATGCGGGCCTGCGAAAGCTGGTTCGGTTCGGCGTCGAATTGGACCGATTCGATCTCATTAACGGGGAATTCCCGTTTGCTGGCGCCCACCTCGAGGGTGACCATCGTGGGCGACATGCCGGCCAGTTGCCCGCTCGATTGTTTGCCGCCAATCAACCGGACGCGGTCGGCGGCCAGCGCGGGCAGTGCGCCGGTGGCCAATGCCAGTGCCAAACCGAGCAAGGGGTAGGGTTTTTTCATCTTTCTTCTCCGCGAGTTGTCGTCACTTGGACGCGGCTGCGGCGGCGTCGCGCTGTTTGAATTCCGCCAGCCCGGTTTCCGGTTTGCCCAGGGCCTTTTGAATTTTTTTGAGCGTTCGATCATATTGAGTCGTGGTATCCGGGCCGCCCAGCTTCGGCAGCAGCTTGTACGTCTGCCAGAGATCGCCGACGGCGGCCTCCAGGACTTTGGTGCGCCGGGCCTTGTCTTTCTGGGCCAGGGCGTATTGGTAGCGGGCAGCGGCGATGTTCAACCGCGCTTGGTGAAAGGTTTGCTCGAATTTGGGGTTGTTCATCGTCATTTTCGAAATCTTGCCCCAGCCCCAAATGAGATTCGTGCCGTCTCTTTTGGGCTGTCCGCCCAGGATGGCCAACTCGTAGCCCTTGGGATCGGTGGCGCCTTTGGCCTGATAGATTTCGGCGGCCTGGACTTGGGCGCTAATGAGCATTTGCCGGTCTTTGAGCACGTCGGCGACCGTCTTGATCGCCTCGTCGAAGTCGCCACCGCGCATGAGGCAATCGGCCAGCCGCAAGCGCATCCCGACCAGCGCGTCGGGCTGGTCTTTGTACTTGGGATCTTTTTGGGCCATTTCGAGCATGCGCCGGTAGGCGGTGGTGGCCTTTTGCAAATACGATTTGGCCCGCGGCGAGGCGCTCGATCCGCCTTCATCGAATCCGGCGCCCAGACTGTAGTACGTTTCGCCAGCCCAATTGAGCGAGGCATAGCTGCCGCCCGCGTCGCGCTTCACGACGCGATCGAGAAACACTTCGAAGGCCTTGGAGACGGAGTCCAGCTCGTTCGTATTTCCACTTTTGCGCAGCTCCTTGAGGTGGTCCTGCAATTGGCGGCCGAGGCTGATGTAGATCGCCGTCAGGTTTTCGGCGGCCTTGGCGTCGCCGGTCCCACCCACCAGTTTTTCCAGGGCGTTCATCGCCTCTTCGGCTTTTTCGAGCTGTTGAGGACTGACGGAAACGTAGGCCCGCAGCGCCATCTTGTAGGTTTCGACGGCGAAACCCTCGCGGGCCGCGGCGGGATGGCCGGCTTTGACCAGCGTGAGCGGGCCAAACTTGGGCTGCTCGAGCCAGAAGATCGCCTTGGCGGTGTCGCCGGACTCGACGCAGATTTGCGCCAGTGAAAACGCGGCCGAGGCCAACGTCGCGTCGAGCGGGCCCGATTTGCCGACGCGTTCGATGCCCTGGGTCAGGATCTCTTGTGCCTGCTGCTTGAGCGCCTGGGATTTTTCCGGCGGCGGGCGGTCTTCGTCGGGCAATCGCAATGCGCGCAAATAGCTCGACCAGAGAGCCTGCCCGGCGCGCAGCTCAGCCTGCCCTCGGCGCGGCGAGTCGGCGGAAATCCGTGCGAGGTATCCCACGGCCTTGTCGACCTGTCCGGCGGCGGCGGCGAAATTCACCAGCGTAAGCGCCGCTTCTTCCGCTTCTTCCTGGTCGGGCCAGCGCTGGAACGTCATTTCGGCAATCTGTTGGATTTTCGCCAATTCGAACGAGCGGTCGGGAGCGTCCGATGCGCCGTACAAGCGCACGTAGGCCGCCAGCGCGATCCGCGCGCCTTGCCGTCCGGGCAAACTATCGGGGTAGCGGCGGGCCAGAAACTCGCCGAGCACCGCGGCCTCGTAATAGTTGCCGGTGTCCCAGCACACGTAGCAGAGGTAGTAGCGGGCCGAATTCAGGTCTTCGAGCGGCGTCTTCGGATCACTCAAGCTCAGGGCCAGGCGCAATAGCTTCATGGCCTGCGCCGCGCTTTCGTCCTTTTGCTTTGTCAGTTTCTCGAGGGCCGCTTTGCCGGTATCCGCCCGCGCGGCCGAAAGCGCCGCCGCGGCCCCCTGCACTCGCGACAGGGCCTGCTGCGCCTGCTCGTAGGCGTCGGCAAACTTGCCCGGCGGGGCGTTGCCGTCCGGCGCGTTTTTGCCGCTCAAGGCCACCAGCAGCGTCTTGGCCGGCCGCTGGTATTCCCCCGGTTGCCGCGCCACGGCGCCGACGTGCTGGCGCGCGACGCCAACCAGCTTTTTGCGGTTCGGATCTTTGTCCGGCAGCGACTGGGACTGCTCCTGGCAGGCCAGGGCAGTCAAATAGCGAATCGCCAGCGCGTCGGCATCGGTCGCGCCGGAGCCCGCTTCCTTTTCCCATCGCTCGCCGCGCTCGATGGCGGCCTGATACTTCTTAACCCCGTCGTTGGTCCAACACTCAAGCGCATGGCGCGTCGCCATGGTCTTGATCGTTCGCGTCTCGTCCGCGTCCGCAAGGTCCATCAATTCCTGGTAACAGCCCAAGGCCTCGGTGTATTGTGCCAACTCCTGGTAGCAGCGACCTTCCCAGAGCCGCGCCAGCAATCCGACCGCCCGCGTGCGATACGTTTCATAGAGCGCCGCGTAATTCCGGGCGGCGTCGGTGAAATGCTGTTTGGCTTTCGCGCTTGCCGGTTCGTAGGTCTTGGCCAGCTCGTAGTCGATGCTGGTGCGCAACAGGCGCGCTTGGGCCAGGTCGCCGGCCAACTGCCGCTTCTGGTCCTTGAGCTCGATTTCGCCGGGCGCAAGGAGTTTGGGCATCGTGCCCAATTGCGCGTCGAGATCTTTTTCAGCCGCGGCGAACTGCCCGCGCGCTTGCTCGAACCATTCGCGCGCCCGGGCTGCCGCCGAGTCCTTCGTGGTGTCAAGGGCCTCTCGAAGCTCGTTGCGACCGCGCTCGACGAGAATGCCGGCGAGCTGGTTCTTGGCCGACGCCGCCAGCAAGTGCTGCGGGTGGCTCGCGTAGAATTTTTCGAACAGTTCTGCGGCGCGGGCCAGCCGGGTCTCGCGGACCCGCGGGTCGCTCGTGTCCGAGGCGCTGGCCAGCAGCGTGACAGCCTGCTCGTAAAGCAGTCTTTCCTGGAACGGCGCTCCCAGGTGCGCGCTGGCGCGCAGTTGTTCCAGGTAGTCGAAGGCTTCGTCGTAGAATCTGCGCCCGCGCAGCGCTTCCAGGAACGCCTCAACCGGCTCGGCGGCCGATGCTCCGCGGGTCGGGTTGTCTGGGGCCAGAACCAGCGCGACGAGCAAGAAGAGGGCGATCGCTTTCATCCATTCCTCGACACAGTCTAACGGGCCTTTTGGAGTGGTCGTTCCGCGCTTTTTTTCGCGTGGACGCGACCCTGGGGGCGTATTTCCTTGACGCTCCCAGACAGCATCCGCGCGAACACGTCGGCGGGATAGAAGGGCCCTTCGCGATCGTTGCTTTGCTCGGGGGCGGGTTCCGGGCCGCCTCTGGCCTGCCTCGTCCTCTATATACCCAACTTATAATCCGGGGCGCGGGAACACAATCCGTGGTGCGCACGCGTTTTGCGGTATTCTCAGGTACCTGGTGCCAAGAAAGGCAGATCGCCCGGGAGTTGCCGGCGCGGCAAACCGATTAGTGCAACTTGCCGGCGTCGCGGATCAAGCGGACGAGGGCTTGAAACTCGGGCATTTTTTCCGCGCGATCGTCGACTTGGGCCGCCAAATCGAGCAACCGGTCGAGCCGCCGAGAGCGCGGCACAAAATAGCTCGCGCGCATGAATTCAGCCGTGCTGGCCGCCAGGATTCCCTGCTGGAGCCAGGGGGGAGCCTGTGCGAAGGACGAGGCGACTTGCGATCGCCGGATCGGCTGCACGCTGCGCCGCGGCTGGCCGCTGGCCGGATCGCGCCACAGCAGCTCGGCGGTGGCCAGCTCGCCGTTCCCGGCCGGCTTGAGCCACAATTCAAACATGATGGTGGCCGTTTGTTCGGCGACGAGATCGACTTCCAGCGGGTCGCCGGCCTCGCCGGTCAACGTGGCGGAGGCATGTCCCAGCATCCGGTAACTGGTGACCACCTTGGGGTTGAACGTAATTCGCATCGACACGCTATTGGCCACGGTCTGCGGCCGTCCGGTCAGGATTTCCAGCAGAACGGCATACAGCCCGTCGGCCGAAGTGACGGCGCACGTGCGGCCGTGCGCTCGGCGAGCCAGGTCGTCCCATTGCGAATTGTCGTCGGTGGGGGACAAGCGGATGATTTGCCAGGGAATATCGGCCGCGGCCAGGTGCAAGAGCGACTCGCGCGAGCGGCTTAATTGAGCGTCGTCGAATTCCGCGCGGCCGGCCGTGACAAACACGACTCGCCGCGCCTCGCTCGACGGCACGGCCCGCACGGCCTCGCAGGCCGACTGGATCGCGGACGGAAAGTCGGCCGAACCGTCCGATTGCCCGAGGGTGCCCGAGGCGAGCAGCTCCGCGAGCTCGTCGCGCGTGCGGTTTTCGGCCAGCACGCGCGGCTGTTCGGCAAAGCCGATCAGCGTCAGCCGATCGGCGGCTTCCAACTCGCGCCCCAGGTTCAGTAGGGCGCGCTCGACGGTCTTGGCGCGCGCTTCGAACCGCATCGCCGCAGAAGTGTCGACAACGGCGATCAAGCGCACCCCTTGGCGGCGCGGCTTCGACGCTTTGCCGCCCTGTACGATCAGTTGCAGCAGGTGCAGTCCCGGTTCGCCGAGCGGCGAGGGGCTGGCGGCGGCGTGCAGCGCCAAGCTGCCTGCCGGCGGGCCCGGCAGAGCGTAGCGCTGCGCGGCCAGGAAGTCTTCGACGCGAATTTCCTCGTTCGCGGGCAACTGCCCCGCGCCGACGCGGGCTACCGCCAGGTCGTAGCTGGCGGTGCGAAACGTGAACGGCACGCGGCTGGCGCGCAAATCCTTGTGGGCCGCGGGCGAAACGAACGGCTGCTCGCCGTATCGTAATTGAAACAGCATGTCGTAGCCGCCCAGGCGCGGAGGAACCACGCCGCGCGGAACGGGCGATTCAAAGGCGTCGAGCTCGGGCAGCCGCTCAATTTCTCCGCTTGCGCCCAAGGCGGCGCGCGCTTGCAGCCTGGCCTCGATGGCCTGTTTGATGGACGTGCTTACGGTCGCCACGTCTTTGAGCGTGAACGGAAGCTTCTGGGGCGGGTCGTCGGACACCTGTCGAGGCGGGCCGAGAGGAACGACAACGGGCTGTTGCCTGCGCGGAGACGCTTTGCGTTGGGACCGTCGCGCGACGGGCCGCGTGGCAATTTCCGGCTCCCGAACAGCGCTTTGGCTGGCAACCATCGGCGCGTCGGGCGCTATCGCGCCAGAGAAAATCGCCAGGTAGGCGCCGGTTCCCAGCACGATCAAGACGGAGGCCGCCAGCGCCAGACTGCCCCACACCGACGACGTTCGGCCGCGCCAGGCAATGCGGCGCAAGTGACGCTCGAGCTGCGGCGGCACGGGCACGTCGCGCAGCAGGGCGTCGAGCTCGTCGTCACTGGGAGGACGGCCGGCGGCCAGGCGCGCGTGCAAATCGCTCGGCACCGGCACATTGCGCAGTTGCGCGTCCATCCATTCGTCGAAGGCGAAGTCGGGCATGGTCAACAATTAACGCGGTAGGACGATTCCAGCGGGGTCCATCAGCCAGCCATTGATTTTGCCGCCAACAGCCAGTATTCACGCAAACGCTCGCGTGCGCGACTGACGCGTGAAAGGACCGTTCCCAACGGCACTTTCAACATGTCGGCCACTTCCTGGTGCGTCAATTCGGCGACGACAACCAAAAGCAGCGACTCACGCAGTTCCATGGGGAGGCGATTCAAGGCGTGTTGCATTTCGTCGGTAAACTCTTGGGCCGTGGGGTCGGCCCCGTTGACCTCGACATCCACCGTAAAGTCGCCACCCGCGGGGGCCGGCATCCGGTGCCTGCGCCAACGATCGACGACGCGACGACGCAAAATCGAGGCCAGCCAGGCCCGTTGACTATGGCCCGACTCGTACCCCCGCCGGCTGGTCCACGCCGAGCGGTAGGTCTCTTGAACGATGTCTTCGGCTTCGTGACGGTCGCCAATCATGCGAAAGGCCATGCGGTACAGGGCCGACCCGTGATCAGCAACCAGGCGATCGAAGCTTGCCTGTGTTAATGCCACTTCTGCACTCCCCATCCAGGAGCCGTGATCTTCGCGAAGCGCCTGGCACAGGCTCCCTAGAATTCGCCCGAAAAGGCCAGGTTTATTGCAGTCGAGAACCGACCGAAATCGTCGAAGAAAGGCTGATACGCACGCAATCTCAAAGCGATACTGAGTCCCTTCGCGTGCCTACAATCTAACGCATGCCCACGGGTCTTTACAAGCAGGTGGTAACGATTTTTTTGATAGTAAAGCCTGTTTCGACAAGCATTTAGCTACTAAACGGTCGGTCAGCTAAAGAGCGGTCGCTGAGCGTCCGACTTTTCGCGCGGCGCGAGCGAAACGTGCTCCAAACCGGCGGCGGTGATTTTGCGTCCCCGCGGAGTACGAATGAGCAGCTCGATTCGCAGCAAATAGGGCTCGATTTCATCTTCCAGGGTGTCGATCGTCAGGTTCATCGTGTGGGCCACCGCTTCGACCCCCGCCGGTCCCCCGTGAAAGACCCGGCCGATCGTCGCCAGGTAGCGGCGGTCTTGGCTGTCGAGACCGAGCGAGTCGATCCCCTGCATGTCGAGCGCGGCGTGGGCCAACGGCAGGGTCACGCGGCCGTCGGCCTTGCTGGTGACGTAATCGCGCACCCAGCGCAGCCGGTTGTTGGCCAACCGGGGCGTGCCGCGGCTGCGGGAAGCGATTTCGTGGGCTGCCGGTTTTTCGATGTCGGTCTTCAGCTTGCCCGCGTTGCGCAGGACGATTTCGGTCAGTTCCTCGACGCTATAAAAGTCCAGATGCTCGCGAATTTGAAACCGATCGCGCAAGGGGGCCGAAAGCAAGCCGGCCCGGGTTGTGGCACCGATCAGTGTAAAGGGGCGCAAGGCCATGTTGATCGTCCGCGCGTTGACCCCTTCGCCCAAAAGAATGTCGATCCGAAAATCCTCCATGGCCGGGTACAAGAATTCCTCGACCGCGTTGGGCAAGCGGTGGATTTCGTCGATGAACAGCACCGAGTGTTCTTCGGCGTTGGTGAGGTAGGGGATCAAATCCTTGGGAGCTTGCAGGACCGCGCCGCTGGCGATTTGCATGGCCACGCCCAAGTCGCGCGGAATGCAGGTGGCAAAGGTCGTCTTGCCCAACCCGGGCGGGCCGTCGAACAGCATGTGGCCCAGGGCCGCGCCGCGCTTGCGGGCCGAATCGACGGCGATCTCCAACCGCGCGTAGACGTCCCGCTGGCCGACCATCTCGCGCATGTGCTGGGGGCGCAGATCGCGATCAGCATCGTCGGGTGTCGCGCCACCCTGCAAAACCGGCTCGCGCACGGTGCAGTCCTCCGTGATGGGGAACGTATGAACACCGTCAATATAACGGACGGAGCCGGGGCGGGGCAGGGGAGTTGGGACGGAGTGCGGCGGAGTGCTTGTGCTAAGCCGCAAGCCGAGGCCAACGCGGCTGGATATCAACCCTGGCTCTGCTGGTAGATCGCTTGCAGCAGTTCTTGCACGTCCTTGTATTTCTTCTTTTGCCCGAGCGCCGCGTCGATCAAGCGCCGGGCGTCGCTTTCGCCGTGGCCGAGCTTGCGCAGGACTTCAAAGGTCTCGCTGACGACGTCGAGCGCGACGTCGGCGGCCGTGGGTTCTTCGCGGGCGGCCATCAGGGCGAATTTGGGCACCTTGCGACGGAGCTTGGCGACGATGCGGTCGGCCGTTGCCGGGCCGATACCGGGCAAGGCGGACAAGGATGTGGTGTCCTGTGCTTCAATGGCTCGGGCCACTTCGCGCACGGGACGAACCATGGCCCGCAGAGCCTTTTTGGCCCCCACGCCGTCGACCGAGCAGAACAGCTCGAAAAACTCGCGTTCGACTTCCGAAAGAAACCCGATCAGCCGCGGCGTCATGCGACCCTGCATGGGATTGCCGTCGAGATACTCGATCGTGTACAGCCGAATTTCCTCGTTCAGCTTGTCTTGCAACTGGCGGCGGGAAAACTCCGGGATCAGGACTTCGTATTCAAAAGCCCCGACACCCAGGTTCAGGGTGTCTTCCGCCAGCTCGAGCAGTTGTCCGGTGATCTTGGTGATCAAGGTTTAAGCCTTACGGGAGGGCAGGGCTAAGCCGCAAGCGGCGTGGGATGCATCACCTATGCGGGTCGTTGCCGGGCCAGTTCGCGGCGCACGCGTAAATAGTAATGACAAAGGGCCACGGCCAGCGCGTCGGCCACGTCGGGGGGATCGGGGATTTCCGCGAGCGCCAGCTCGCGGCGGATGGCCAGTTGCATCTGGCTCTTGGGAGCCCGGCCGTTGCCGGTGAGCACCTTTTTGATTTGCGTGGCCGCGTACGGCGTGACGGCCACATGGGCCTCGGCCGCGGCCAGGCAGATCACGCCCCGGGCGTGGCCCATCAGGATCGCGGTGCGCGGGTGTTTGTAGTGCGAGTAAAGCTCTTCGATGGCCATCGCGTCGGGCTTGAGCGTGGCGATGACGTCGGCGATGCCGGCCCGGATTTCGGCCAATCGCTCGGCCAGCGATTGCCTGGTGTGGCCGCGCACCACGCCGGCTTCGCAAACCTGGATGCGCCCCCGAACAGCCTCCAGCACGCCGTAGCCGGTGATGTTCAGCCCGGGATCGACGCCCAAAATCCGCACCGCGACGGCGCTCATGGGATGGTCCATTCGGTGCCGCCGGTCCGATCCTCGAGCGAAATGCCCAGTTCGCCCAGCACCTGGCGGATGCGGTCGGCCGTGGCGAAATCCTTTTTGCCGCGGGCAGCGGCACGCAGCTCGATGACGAGGCTCATCAATTTGCCGACCAGCTCGTTGCCGGCCGTGGCCGGCCTGGCCGCCGGGGCGCGGAACAGTCCCAGCGTGGCGCCCAGCTCGCGCAGCGTGGCGGCCCCTTGTTCGAGCACGGCCAATTGTTCGCCCGGGGGTTTTTGGCCTTCGAGTTTCTCTTCGTCGACGAACTTGTTGAGCGTGCGCACCAACTCGAACAGATCGCCCACGGCGCCGCCGGTGTTGAAATCGTCGTCCATGGCCTCGAGGAACCGCCGCCTCTGGTCGGCGACTTGCGCCAGCGTCGGATTGCCGCGGCCGTCGAACTCGCCCGCCGGCCGGGTCGTGGCGTAATCGAGCTGGTAAAAGCTGTGGCCCGTGATGCGCTGGTAGCGCTTGAAGAAACGGTAGAACTGCTCGAGCCCGATGTTGACCTCCTCGATGCGGGCTTCGCTGAAATCGATCGGGCGGCGATAGTGGGTCGAAAGCAGAAAGAAGCGGATCGTTTCGGGCGCATGGCGCTTGAGCAGCTCGCTGAAGGCGGCGGCGCCTTTTGACTTTCCCAATTTGCCGGCCTCCTGGGCCTGCTGATCGCCGAGGGGCGCTTCGCGGGTCGCGCGGCCGCCGATCTTGCCGACTTCGGTGGAAGCCTGCATCAGGCCGTTGTGCATCCAGTATTTGGCCTGCGGCTTTCCGTGGCAGCATTCGCTTTGCGCGATTTCGTTTTCGTGGTGCGGGAAGACGAGGTCGAGCCCGCCGCCGTGGATATCGAACGTTTCGCCCAGGATGCGGCGGCTCATGGCCGAGCACTCGATGTGCCAGCCGGGGCG
>JBBDNV010000107.1:0-20607 GCA_040877415.1 Pirellulales bacterium | reverse complement strand
GCCCCGCTGCCATCCCAAGGTGGCCCTGGGCGACGCCGTGATCGCGCTGGCGACCAACATCGCGATGCGCGAAAATCGCCGCATCGAATTCAACAAGGACTGGTTTGAAATCGACAGCGACGAAACGCCCGAACGGGTCAAGCCCGATCTTGCGCGGCATCGTTGACGCTTGAACCCGCCTGCTCGCCTGCTCTATCATGTTCGTGCTACGGGTGGTTCGCTCAAACCACCGGCACTGCCGGACGAACCCGCAGTGGTCCGCCGCAACGAACTTTCCAAGGAGAGCACGGGTGGAAAAATGGCCCCTGGGCGTATTTGCCAGCATTGACGCCGGGCTGGGAGTGAAACTCGAAGTCGCTCACGAGCTCGGCGTGCCGACCATCCAGTTGCACGCGCCGCAAAAGGAGACCCGCACCAGCGACAACGCAAAACGATTTCTGGATCGGCTGGCCGGCTTTGGCATTCGCATCACTGCCGTCTTCGGCGGATTCGCGGGCGAAAGTTACGCCGACATTCCCACCGTGACGCGCACCGTGGGCCTGGTGCCGCCGGCGACGCGGGCCGAGCGCACCAAGGAGATGAAGGAGATCGCCGATTTCGCGCGGCTGCTGGGCGTCGACGTCGTGGCGCTGCACCTGGGTTTCGTGCCGCACGACGCCGCCGATCCGCTCTACCGCGAAGTGCTGGCCGTGACGCGCGACCTCGCGGATCACTGCCAGAGCCACAGGCAGGCGCTTCACCTTGAAACCGGACAGGAGTCGGCCGACTCGCTGCTGCGATTCATCGGCGACGTCGAGCGCAACAACCTGTTTGTCAATTTCGATCCGGCCAACATGATCCTGTACGGATCGGGCGAGCCGATCGAGGCTTTGGAAAAGGTCGGCCGATACGTGCGCAGCGTCCATTGCAAGGACGCCAAATGGGCCGCCAATCCCGGCCAGGAATGGGGCACCGAGGTTCCCCTGGGCGAAGGCGACGTGGGAATGGAAATCTATTTGCGCACGCTCGATAAGCTGGGCTACCGCGGCCCGCTCACGATCGAGCGCGAAATTCCCCAGGAGCCCCAGCGGCAGAAGGCAGAAATCGGCCGCGCCCTGACGCTGCTCGGCGGCTTGAAGCGAAAGATCGGCTGAGCCCGCTCGACCATCCGCCGCGCGATGTCTACACTTGCGGCCGGGCACGTGCTCGCCCCCTACGATCGAGAATGCACGCGTGAACGCACCACACCCCTTTCGTATCGAGCCGGCCACCGAGCGCGACGTCCCCATCCTTCTGCACATGACCCGCGCGCTGGCCGAATACGAAAAAGTGCTCGACAAAGTCACGGCCACCGAAGCGAGCCTCCGCGATTCGCTCTTCGGCACGCGCCGATTTGCCGAAGCGGCGATTGGCTACGCGGCCGCGGAACCCGCGGGCATGGCCGTATTCTTTCACACCTACTCCACCTTTCCCGGACGCCCCGGACTCTACATCGAGGACATTTTTGTCGAACCGACGTGGCGCGGAAAGGGGCTCGGCAGGGCGCTCGTGGCTTACGTCGCCGGGCTCGCCGTCGAGCGAGGCTGCGCCCGACTCGAATGGTCGGTCCTCGATTGGAACGAGCCGGCGATCCGCTTCTATCGCGGTTTGGGCGCAAAGCCGATGGACGAATGGACGGTGTACCGCTTGACCGCCGACGCGCTGGCAGGTCTGGCCGCGGAAGCGTGATCGATTGCCATGCCGAAACAGAACAACAGCTTCGCGCTGGGATTCATCTTTGTCACCGTATTGATCGACACGATCGGCTTCGGCATTGTCCTGCCGGTGCTCCCCGACTTGATCATGGAGTTGACACTCGTCAGCGTGAGCGAAGCCTCGCTCTACGGTGGCTGGCTGGCATTCGCCTATGCCATCACGCAATTCATTTTCGGGCCGATCATTGGAAACCTCAGCGACCGCTTCGGACGCCGCCCGGTGCTTTTGTTTTCGCTGTTGGCGTTTGGCGTGGATTACGCGCTGATGGGTCTGGCTCCGACGATCGGCTGGCTGTTTCTGGGGCGGGCCGTCGCGGGCATCGCCGGCGCGGCCCATACCACGGCCAATGCGTACATCGCCGACGTCAGTCCGCCGGAAAAGCGGGCGCAGAACTTCGGCCTGATGGGGGCGGCGTTCGGCGCGGGTTTCATCCTGGGTCCGGCGCTGGGAGGGCTGTTGGGCGACCTGGGCCCGCGGGCGCCGTTTTTCGCGGCGGCGGGCCTGGCGATCATAAACATGGCCTATGGCGTCTTCGTGCTGCCCGAAAGCCTGGCCCCCGAGGCGCGGCGGCCCTTCCATTGGCGTCGAGCCAATACGTTGGGAACGCTCATCCAAATGCGCGAGTATCCGATCGTTTTGGCGTTGGCGACCGCGTTGTTTTTCTGGATGCTCGGACACCAGGTTTTGCCCACCACCTGGGCGTTTTACACTAAAGAGAAATTCGCCTGGACCTCGACCGAGGTTGGTTTTTCCCTGGCGTTTGCCGGCGTTCTGATGGCCATTGTGCAGGCCGGCATGACCCGCATCCTGGTTCCGCGCTTGGGGGAACAAAAGGCCGTGCTCGCCGGATTCTCCGCCGGCGCGTTGAGTTACCTGGGATACGGCTTCGCCACGCAAGGTTGGATGATGTACGCCGTGATGCCCGTCGGCATGTTCGCGGGTTTGGCATTCCGCTCGCTCAACGCGCTGATGTCGCACCAGATCCCGAAAAACGCCCAGGGCGAGCTGCAAGGGGCCGTGGCCAGCACGTTCAGCCTGACCACGATCATCGGCCCGGTCATGATGACGCAGTTGTTCGGCTATTTCTCGAGCGGCGCGGCGCCGATTTACTTCCCCGGCGCGGCGTTCATGTTTGCCACGGCGCTCGTGGTTTTGAGCTTGATGCTGTTTGTCCGCGCAACGCGATTTGCGCACCGCTTGGAACAGCGGGAAGCCGCGGCCGACGCCGCGCCGCCGGCCGACGCGGGCAAGACGCAGGTGGCGCCCAACGTCTAGGCTTCTCGCCTAACCGCCCGAGCCGCCGCGGGTGCGCGGCCCCAGAAACCACAGCACCGCCAGCAAGGGAAGTGCCACCAGCAGCAGCTTCGGCCAGCGCATCACCAAAAACAGCGTGACGGCGCACGCCACGGCCAGCCAGCGCGGAACGTTCTTTGCCTGCGGATAGGCCAACCACCAAATCGCCATGATCACGCCCACGCGCAAACTGGCCCCGCCCGCCGCCGAAAGCGATGGGTTTGGTTGATTGAGCGTCAACACGCCGACGGCCAATAGCACGAGCGCGAACAGTCCAATGGTGGCACGCATACAGTCCCGTTTCTTCCCCTATCGCGTGTAGCTGGATTCGCAAGAATTCAGCTTGAAGCATCTGAGTTCTTGCGAACTCAGCTACCTGCCAGAACGTCGCCGCCCCGGGTCAGATCCGATCGAGCGAATCGAACCAGCGCACGAGCTCTTCGAGCTCCTCAACCGTGAGATACCGGGCCTGCTCGCCTACTTCTTTGACGACGACCGGGAACTTCAACTCGCGCAGCCGCTTGATGCCGGATTCGATGGCCGCGGTCTGCTCGGTCTTCGTGGCCAGCGTCGTGTAGAACGCCAGGCGGTTGACCGGATCGGTCTCGGGAAGCTGCGAAAGCCGGGGCAGGGGGGCTTCTACCGCGGCCACCGCCCGCACCGCTTCGAGGTTCAGCATGGCCACCAGGTATGCCATCGCTCCGCCCCCCTGGTGCCCGTGAACGACCACGCGGGCCGAATCGACCGTGTAGGTTTTCATCACTTCGTCCAGCACGCGGCGGACAAAACGGACCTCGGTCGGCTGCCACTTCGTGCGGTCCGCTGATCGGGGAGCCAACAGGATGAAGTCGTACTGTTCGCACAGCGGCTGCCACAGCTCCAACAGCTCGTCCTTTTTTACGCCGCCGGGGGCGTGCAGCCAGACGACCACGCCGTGCGGCACGCGCGGCGAATAATCCTCTGGCACGTACGCCAGGCACTCGTTTTCGAACTCGGGAACTTTCAGCTCGACGACCCCGACTTGCGGCTTCTCGCCCTCGGGCGCAACGTCGGCATCCGGCGCGTATGCCGGGGGCAGCTCGCCGGGCAACGTTTCTGGCAACGTGGCCAGCCGCGGCTTCAAAAGCAACGTTTCGCCGCCGCGGCGAACCTCGATGGGGACTGTTTCGCCGGGCGCGAGCGTTTGCATTTTCTCAACCAGCGCGTCGATTCGCTCGATCTTTTCTCCATCGACCGATTGCAAGCGGTCGCCCGGGGCGATTCCCACGGCGGCCGCCGGACTGTCGGGATAGACGTAGCGAACGACGACGCCCGCATCCTTGTCGTCGCGCAGGCGGCGCATCGGCAAAATGCCGAGGAAGGGAGCCACGAAGGACTCGATCTTATCGGTCAGCTCCACCTCGCGATCGATTCGCTGATCGCCGCGCAGGGCGACGATGCGCACCTCTTGGCCCGCGTAAAGCGGTCCCAACTGGTGCTTCAGTTGTGCCTGTCGCACGATCGGCTTTCCGGCGACTTCGACGATCTTGTCGCCGGCGCGAAAACCGGCCTTGTAGGCCGGCGCCGTGGCCCGCGCCGCCGCGACAACGGCCGGCTCGCCGAACAGGTCGTTTCCCTTGAGCGTGATGCCCAATAGGCCCGGGTAGAGATCTTGTCCCTCCCGAAGCTTGGGAAGCACGCCCATGACGGCCGCCAGCGGAATGGCAAAGCCGATTCCCGAGTCGTACCATTCGATGCCGGCCACTTCGGCGCCTCCCTGCGGCGACATGGGCACGAGCAGACCCAGCACGCGGCCGCTGATATCCACGAGCGGCCCGCCGTAGTTGTTGGGCGAAATCTTGGCGTCGGTCTGAATCGCCTTGCCCCAGATTCGATCCAGCGCGCTAATGATCCCCACCGAAAGATTCGGCCGGTCCAGCTCGAACGTGCGGCCCACGGCCAGCGCCCATTGGCCCACGCGCATCTCGCTTTCGGGCACGATTTCGGGTACGGGCAGATCCGACCCGGCGTCGATCTTCAAAAGCACGAGCATGCGGCTGTGATCGGTGGCCACGAGCCTGGCCGGCTTGCGCGTGCCGCCTTCGAGCGTGACCAGGATCGAGTCGGGCTTTTGCGCGAAATTGAACGCGCTTGCAACAACGTATCCGTCGGGCGAAACCACGAGCCCCGTGGTCGGACCGGTTCCCACCAGCATCCGGCCGACGCGCTCCAGCCCGCCCACCGTTTCGATGCGCACCACCGAAGGCGCCACGCGCGCCAGCGCCGCCTTCATCGCCCGCTCTTCGAGCACTTCGAGCGTGTCGTCCGCCGCGATGGTGCGCACCGCGAGCTGGCAGCTTGCCAGCGCCAATACGAAAACCGCAATCTGTCGCGAGGCGCGCGTCATTAGGGTTTTGGCTCTCCGCCCTCGGGCACGACTTCCACTTCCACGAGCTCCTGGCCGCGCATCAGCACGAGCCGCAAGGTCGTGCCGCGTTCGACGCGTGCCAGCTCGTCGCGAAAGCCCTGGCACGAGTGCACCAGGTTTTCGCCGACAAAAACGATCAGATCGTCCGGCTGAACTCCGGCCGCTTCGGCGGGCGAGTCGCCTCGCACCAGCTCCACGTAAGGGGGCGTGCGCTCCAGGACGTCGGGCACGAGCACCAGGCCCAATTGGGCAAGATCGACGGCTTCCTCGGGCTTAATGTCGGGCTCGTCGGCGCTCGGCCGGAATTTGCCCGCCAGAATCTGCTCGACCGAGCCCTTCAACTCGTCGATCGGAATGGCGTAGTTCAACCAGATGTTGTTCTGCGCGCTGCGCAGCTCTTTGCCGAGCATGGCCAAAAGTTCGCCGTGCTGATTCACAAGCGCTCCGCCGGCCGCGCCCGGATTGTTGGTCATCGCGTCGACCACGTACACGGGCCCGCGGTAGGGCGACTCGAACACGCCCCGCCGGGCGTCGAGCCGGGTTTTCACCGCGATAATGCCGTGCTGCACGCTGGCCGGTTCCTCGCCGGTGGCCACGCCGAAGAGGTTGGAAAACGCCAACACCCGGCTGCCGGCGTCGGCCGGCACGGCGGCTGCCAGATCGAAGTGCGCCAGGTCTTCGCCCTCGATCTTCAACACGGCCATCTCCAGCCGCGGATCGGCCCCTACGAGCTTGGCCTCGTAGCGGCGTCCGTCGTCGAGCGTGGCCGCGATGTAATCGGTGTCGAGCACGTAGCTCCAGGCGGTCACGATGTGTCCGGCGTCGGAAATCAGAAAGCCGCTTTGATACGGTTCCAGGCCGCGCACTCCGCCGGCGCCGTAGATTTTGACCATCTTCGGCTGATTGGCCTCGATCGCGCGGGCCAACGAGTCGCTCGCGCGGACCGCCGGGGACGAGGAAAGGCAGAAGGCAGAAGGCAGAAGGCAGAAGGAAAGTACAAAGAGGGCCGTCTTCGTCCTTCCCGCGGCAATTGCCCGTTTCATTCCACGATCCCCTTCAAAGCGCGTGCTGCCCATAACCGTCCGCTTCCCAAACAAACCGCATGCCCCCTGCCTTATCCTTCTGCCTTCTGCCTTCATCCTTCATCCTTTTCTTCAAACCGTTGCTGTTTGCACTCCAAAATGAAATGAAAGTCGTCGGCGTGGCGCACTTCGATGTGCGAGGGCATCATGCGGCCCTCGATTTCCTTGAAATCGCCGAAATACAACTCGCAAGGATCGACGTCCTCGGCAGGATACATCTCCATCGCCACCAGGTAGCCGTCGTCGGGATCGAACATGAAGCGGCACTCGACGTCGTCGTGCGTGGCCGCCAGCACGTCCAACAGACCCTCGTGCCCCACGACGGGCGCCGTGCCCAAATAGTACACGTCGCCGAATTTCTCCGGCCCTTCCACCAGCATGCGGCGCCACATGGCCAGCGCCACCAACATCCCGCCGCTCGCCGGCGGCTCCAGGTGATTCGAAAGCCCCCCGGCCAGCTCGACTCTCGACTGGCCCGCGGGCAGCTTGATGGAAGCGTCCCGATCGGACACCACGAGCGTGAACGGCTCCGCGATCCCGGTTTCGCCCTCGAGCGTCCAGACGGCGCCGCGGTCGCCGTAGTCGCCGCGGGCCACGAGCGCCCTCCACACGCGATCGCGCTCGAGCTGGTTGAAGTAGTAATTGACGTAGCCGGGCCTGGCGATGAAATGCTTCTTGACAATCTCCGGCGTCGGGGCCGGCGGGCCGGCAGGCTTCCGCTCTGGTTTTTTCGGAGGATCATCGCGTTTCGGCGGACCTTCCGGCTTGGGCTGAGGCCGCCCCGGCTCGATGCGCGGACGGCCCTCGACCATTTCCTCCAGCTCGGCCCGGGCATGGACGCCGCGCAACCGCACCAGGACGTCGTACCGCTCGCCCTGGTGCACGAACGACAGCGGCACGCGCCAATCCCGCGGATAAATTCCCAGCGCGTTCTTCAGCGCATTGACCGAGCCGATCGAGCGCCCGCCGAAACGGACCACTTCGTCGCCATAGCGCAGCCCGCGGCGATTGGCGTCGGACTCCTCGAGGATGTCGTCGACGATGACGCGGCGATTCTCGTCGCTGCGCACGACGGCCCCCAGCGTGGCATGGTCGACGATGCGCCCGCTTTTCAGATGGCCCAGAAAGTTCTTGATCTGGTTGATGGAAATGGCGTAGCCCACGCCGACGTTGACGCGGCCGCGCTTCTCGAACGAACCGCGTCCGTTGATTCCGATCAGCCGCCCTTCGGCGTCGAACATCGGCCCGCCCGAGTTGCCGGGATTGATCGCCGCGTCGGCCTGCAGGCAGTCGGCATATTCCAGGATCGTCCCGGCCGGATACTGGTAGCGATGCACGCCGGATATGACGCCATAGGCCACGGTGGGCCGAAAATCGGTGGCCAACAGAAACGGGTTGCCCACGGTAAAGCACCAATCGCCCGCGCGCACGCGGTCGCTGTCGCCCAATTCGGCGTGGGGAAAATCGTCGCGGCCCAAAAGCTTCAGAAGCGCCACGTCACCCGTGGGGTCGAGACCCACGATCACGGCGTCGTACAAGTTGCCGTCGGCCATGCCGCACTGCATCGCCCGGCCGGCTTCGAGGGTCACATGGAAATTCGAAAGCGCGTAGCCGTCGGGCGAGATGACGACTCCCGACCCGCCCCCTTGTCCGCCGCGCGCGAAAATGGCCACGGTCGAGTTCGACGAGCGTTCGACGACCGCCACCCGCGCCTTTTCGGCCTCGAGCACGGCCGGATCGACCTGCGCGCGGGCAGCGGCCGGCACTAAGAGCGCCAGTGCGATCATCCCGACGTTGTATAGCTTCATGGCGTCGTGCGACATGGCTTCACTTCAAACCCTATTTCGTGACTTGAGCCTCGCCGAGGTCGAGCCGATCGCCGACGTCGGCGCCTTCGCCGTAATCGGCCACGATCTCGATCCGCTTGACGCCGGCGATTTCAAGTTCCAGCTCGCGGGCCGGCTCGCTGCCGCGAACCTCCGCATGCCATAGCGACTTGCCGTCGGCCTTGATCTCGACGCGCACGCTGCCGGTTTCACGCACGCTGTCGTCGATTCCCACCGTGGCGCGGAACACCCGGAACTTGCCGGGCAGCTTGTAGACCAGTTCCGTCCGGCTGGCCAGTGAAAGACCCTTTTTATAAACCGTGCCGTCCAGGCGCAACGGGTCGCCCTCGAATCCCACGTCGCGGCGATACGCGTAAAACTCGAGCAGGCCGGCGGGCGGCTGCGCGAATCCAAGAAGCGGCGTGAACGTCACCGACTCGGGCTCGAGGTCGCTCAAGTAAGCGATCTTGCCCGACGAGAAATCGAAGCGCACCACGCGGTCCAGCGGCACGGTGTGCGAAGTGCCGGCGGGCGTCGACAGCGTCACCTGGCCGCCGGCTAATTCGACGCTTTGCAGTTTCAATCGGGAGCCGTCGGTCGCCACCAACTGACCGATCGGCTCGGACAATTCGGCCGAGCGCGGGCGGGCGTAAACGAGCCCCTCGATCTTGGCGCGCTTCACCTGATTCACCTCGCCGTCGAGCTCGAACTGGCACCTGTCGGCGTCGACGTCGCGCAGGACGCCTTCGAGGTAGTCGAGCGTGCCGTTTTTGCGAACCACCAGCAGGTCGCCGGCCGCCTTGGCCGCGGTGATTTGCGACCATTCCTTCGTCAGCTTAGGATCGTAACTCCCGGGCGCACCGAAACGCGCCCAGCGGATCGAGCGCGTGGGGATTTCGTGGGTCGCGTCGAGGGTGGAACGGACCTGGGCGGTGCCCGACTTCACGCTGTATTCGACGGCGCTCAGTTGGGAACCGTCGATCAATTCGAGCGACAGGTTCGCGCCCATCGTGGAAATCGGCGGCGCCGGCCTGCGCGCGAGCACCGCCAGTTTGCCCACTGCGAACGTCGTCGGTCCCTGGTCGGTTTCGAGCACGAGCTGCCCGGCGTTCAAGGCCGCAATCTGCCCGGCGGCCGACTGGCCGTCGAGCGTATGCACTTCGAACTCGTCGGCTCCGGTAGCCAAGGACGCGGTAAGCAGCAATTCGAGCATCAACATAAGTGTAGACCCTATTTGTCGGCGTTTTCGCTGTCGGTGGCCAGCCGGCGGAAGTATTGTTCGATCATGTCGCGGTAATGTGCCGGGAACTCCTTGCCGATTTGCTGCAGCGCCTCCTGCCGTTCGCGGGGTGGCAAATCGCCCCAGCCGGTCCCGTCGCCGATGGGCTTATTGGCCACTTTGCCTTCCCCCTTGCCGCCCATCGGCAGGCTGTCCTTGAGCGGCCGCAGCGGCATTTGCTGCCGTCCGCTTTGTCCGGCGGCGGCGGCCGCCGCGGCGGCTTGCTGCTGTTTCTCCATTTCCTCGATCAATTTGTCGAGCGAGGCGATCACGCCATCTTCGACTTCGCGCACTTTGGGACCGGCGCGGCCCAGGTCGAGCCGCCGCCGAATGTCGTCCATCCGCCGCGCGATGTGATCGAGCGACTCTTCCTTGAGCTCATCCAGGTCGGCTTCCATGAGCCGGGCGATCGACGCATAGCGGCGCGGGATTTCTTGCTCGTTTTCCAGCAGCCGCGCGATCGCCGCCAGACCCAGGTCGCGGTCGAGCAGGCGATGACACACCACGGCCTGGTAGAACAACAGCGCCGCGGGATCGACCACGTGCGCCGGCTCGAGACCCTGCAACTGCTCCCGCGCCTCGTCGTAAAGCATTTCCTGCACCAGCCACCGCGCGAACAACAGCTTTAGATTGTGCCGCTCGACGGCCGGCCGCTTGTCATCGGCCAGCCACGCCACGTCCGGCAAGACAATTTGGCTGCGCGGCCGCGCACAGAGGTCAACCAGCTCGCGGGCTTGCGGATCGACGAGCGAAGAGGTCGCGCACACCAGATCGAGCAAATGGGCACCGTTGCCGTCCACGGTGGCGCTTGCCCACAGGGCTTCGGCCTGCGCGCGCAGCTCGTCGTCCACGTCGGCGGCCGAGATCCAGTCGATCACTTGCTCGCGGACCGCTTCGACCGACGGCGCCTGCCAGCTCGCTTTCTGCGCTAAATGCTCGTTCGGCCGCTGATCGGCCGATGCGGCGGGCGAGAACAGGGCGGCCGCCGCCACGCTCCATGCGGCCACTAGCGATTGCTTCCGTTTCATCGATTCCTCCCTACCACGATATCGCGGGTCACCTTGTGGATCCGCTGTTCGCGCTCGGCCAGCCGCCTGAGCGCTTCGAGCAGTTCGGGCTGGTCGGCCTGTTCGGCCTTGACCATTTCGCCGTAGCGCTTTGTGCGCGTGTTGACGCGCATTTGCAGGGCCCGGATCATTTTCAGTTCCGACAACGTATCGACCAAGGGCATTTCGGAGTCGCCGTCGCCCTGCATGGGCTGCTGCTGGTTCTGTTTCTCCATGTCTTTTTGGGCTTTTTCGAGCGCGGCGATCATCTCTTCGAGGGCCGCGATGATGTCCTGTTCGATGCCCTGCGTAATGGCGCCCACCTTGGCCTCGGCCAACAGGTCGCGGACCGCGACCATGTCGTCGCGCATTTCGGTCACCGCCTCGGGAAACGCCACGGCGGAGCCTTCCTCGCGCAGGACGTCGAGAGCCTTGTCGGCCTCGACGGCGATTTGGGCTTCCTTGCGGCTCATGCGGTCGGATTCGATTTCATCGTCCCGGTCGCGCTCGGCGGCGGGAACCTTGTCGAGCCGCCTGGTTCCCTCGTAAACCTCGATCTGGGCTTCGAGCATTTTGCGGAACCGGCTTTCGAGCATGGCCAGGGTGCGGGCCATTTCCTCTTCTCGCAGTTGGCGCAGGATTTCCTCCAGCTCGGCCTTGGCTTTTTCCAGTTCGCGCAGCGCTTCGGCCTGTTTTTCGACGGCGTCGGTACGCTTTGCCTCTTCCAGCTTTTTCTGGGCTTCCTGCATGCGCTTTTGCGCTTGTTCTAGCCGCTCTTGGGCCGACTGCTGCGGAGATTGGTCGCGCTGCTGTCCCTGCCCCTGCGAACCCTCCTGGCCGGGCGGTTCGACCGGCGGCGCTTTTTCGCCCGGCGGCTGGTCTTTCTTTTCGCCCTGGCTTTCGCCGGGCTTGGCGTCTTTGGACTCGGCGTCCTTGTCCTGCTGCTGGCCGTCTTTGGACTTGTCGGGTTTCTGCCCCTTTGAATCGCCGCCCTTCGGTTTATCTTTTTGGTCGCCCTTGTCGGGCTGCTGGGAATCTTTGTCGGGCGTTTCTTCGTCCGGTGTTTTTGCATCCTGCGACTTTTCGTCGGGTTTCTTTTGGCCGCTGGCGTCGATGTCCTTGGCCAGCTCGCCGGTCTTTCCGGCCAGCTCGCTCTGCTGGTCGGCCAGTTTGCCGGCATCGCCCCGGCGCTCGGTTTCGCCCTGAACGGCCTTTTGCTCCTTGATGATCTTGTTGACCCGTTTGAGGTAGTCGCGCACGCGTTCTTTTTCCGTCTCGATTCGCTTCGAGCGATCTTCGCTCAAGAGCAGTTCGAGCAGCTTGACGAGGTCGTTGTGCACTTCGCCCTGGTTCGTTACGACCGCAGCCAGCCGCTCGTCGCGCAACAGCTTCACAAGCTCGTCGAACCGCTGGTCGATCGCGCGGTCCTTGCTTTGAGCCACTGCGCGTTTCAATAGCGCGGCGCGGCGCGGATCGGTCGGGGCGGTCAATTCCGCCATCCGCAACAGCAGCCGCTCCAGCTCGCGAAAACGGTCTGCGACTTGTTGTTGCTCGGTCGCCAATCCGCCGTCGGCGGCCCCGTCCGGGGCTTCCCGCCCGGGAACGTCCGCAGGCGGAGCGTCGGCCTCTTGCGCCGCGGCGATCGCCGCCCAGGCAAATGCCCAACTGCCGAGAACTGCCGCAGCCAGGTGAATCTTTTTCATGGGAATCGCTCCCGTCGGGAATCGCATGTTCGCTTCCCCAGGGACCCTTTGTTCGTCACTCGATCAGGTCGCGAAGGTTTTCTTTCTGCTGCCGCTTGGTTTGGTCGTTGACCTTCTCCTGGGCGTCGATAATCTGCCGCAGTGTGTCGAGCATTTCGTTGAAGGTCTCCAATTCCAACATTTTATCAAGGACTTGCCTCATCTCGACGAGAATTGCGTCGATTTGGGCCACGGCGGACGCCTGGGTCGTGACGGCAGCCGCGGGCTCGGAGAGTTGGCCCGAGAGTTGTTTAAGCCGTTCGTGGAGCTTGGGAAACGGGTTTTCGACGATCTGCTTGAGCGGGTCGGAAATGCCCTCTTTGAGCCGCGTCTTAAGCTCCTTGGTGTCGACGCGGTTGTTGATCATTTCCTCGCGGATGTCGTCGAAGGCCAGCGCCACCTGCAGGGTCTCGTGGCTGCTGCGCTCACAGTTCTGCACCACGCGCTCGACCTCGACCGCCTCGGAAACGCGGCGCGGCGGCGCGCCGTCACCAGAGTCCGGATCCTGGGGCTTTTCCGGCTTGTCTTCGGCCTCGCCTTCCTTTTTCTCTTGCGGGTGTTTCACTTCGACGGCGGCCAGCAGGTCGCGCGTGTCGGTCAATTCGGCCATGATCGTTTCGAAGCGGCGACGCAGCATCAGCTCGCGAGCCTCGAGCACCGAACGCAACTCGTCGGGCGTCACCACTTCCAGCGCGTAGCTCTGGCTCGTGCCGACGTTAGGACCGCCCGTCAGCGCGCACTCGTCGGCGGCCTGCACCGACCAGTGCAATCGCTGCTTGGGCTTGAGCTCCAGATCGCCGAGCTCCATGACGTCGGCCACGGCGAGCTTCTCCTGCCCGCCCGCCGCGTCGTTCAAGGGGCGCCGCTCGGGGGGCGCTTCGTCGACGTGGTAGTGGAACCAGATTTTGGCCACGCCGTAATCATCCGAAACTTCGCCGGCAGCCGGCAACCGGGCGGCGGCCGTGATCACCGTGCCAATGCCTTTGAGCGTCACGTCGACCTGCGGCGGTTCGTCGGCGACCGCCGCGATCGCCAGGCGAATCGCCTCGCGGCTGCGAATGCCATCGGCGTCGAGGAGCGTAAAGAGCAACGTCTTGTCGGCGTCCAACCGCGGCAGAGCGTACTTGAAACCCCTCTGCGGCGCGCCGTGTTCGGCGGCCAGGGGAATGTGGTGCGCGAGCGGCGCGTTCTCGTCCGCCGCGTCGTCGATCTGCACGTCCACCAGCGGCTTATTGGCCTCGCCGACAATCGTAATCTGCGTGCCGCGCGGCAACTGCATCAAGCCGGCCACCGGAATCGTGCGGGGCGCGCGGCGCGTGTAGGGGGGATATTCGCACTCGAGCGTCATGCGGCTGATCGTGGGGCTGTCGACCACTTCCAGGTAAAACGGCCCTGCGCGGTCGTCGCCGCCGGCCACGTAGAACTCCAAGGGCGCCAGCACGCTTTTGAACGTGTAGGCGTACCGTTGGAACGGCGCCTCGCCGGGCGCGACGACGCCCTCACGGCTCATGTTTTCGCGGCCGCGCGCACCGTCGATCGTGCTGTAGCGCACTTCCACGATTTCCGGGATGTCGCGTCCCAGCGCGGCGTCGGCTTTCACAACCAGGCCCCAATCGCTGCCGCGCGCGATCTTGATGCGGCCCTCGCCGTCGAACCCTTCGACCAGCAAATGCGTCTTGCGCGGCCAAAGTTCGTCCGACAACAGCAGACTGCGGCGGGCCCAAATCGCAAGCGCCTCGGGCGCCGCCACCGCGAAAACTCCCACGGCCGCCGCCAGCGCGACCGCCAGCGTGATCCGCCGGGCAAGGGGGCCGGGGTTGAACACTTCGCCCAAATCCACGCCCCCGGCGCGCGCGAGCGCCTCGCCGTGCACTCGGGCCAGCATGTCGGCATTGAACCCGGTCGCATGGTCCGGCTGTTCCGAAAGCTCGACGGCCGTCAACAGGCTGTCGTGGAACTGACCGAACTTTCTCTCCAACAAAAGCGCCATGTTGCGATTTCGCAGCCGCACGACGAGCCGCGACACGAGATACCGAAACACGACGTACAGCAAGCCCGCCCCCACCGCGACCAGGAGCACCGCGCGCAGCGTCCGCGGCGGCTCGAACAGCCAATCGAACGCCAGGCTGATCCAGAATGCGGCGCCCAGGACCACGAGCACCACGGCGACTCCGTCGGCCCACACGTACGCGCGGATGCGCCGCCGCAAACGAGCCAGGATGGACTCGATCGCCGGATCCAGCGGCGGGGATGGTCGAACTTCGGTTGCCATGCGTTGCTTTCGGGCGTATTTCGAATTCGGTCTTGCGCGCTTCCTCAGGCCAGTTTCGATAAGCGGCGGATCAGCCATTCCAGGCACAACGCGCCGGCGATGACCACCAGCAAGCTTCGCATCCAATCGAACTCGAAGTCGCGATCGGTGACGCCAGCCAGGTATGTGATCACGGTGCGATCCTGCAATTGATTCACCAACGGCGGCAGCCCCCGCGAACCAAGCACGGCGTCGGCTCCCACGTAGTACGTGCCGCCCGTCTGCTTGGCCATTTCGGCCAACAGTGCGTCGTTGCGCTGCGGGTTTTCGCGTTCCACGTCCGGCACTCTCACCTGGATGCGGCGCGACAGCACCTCGGAATCGCTGTCGGGCACAGGGAGCTCGAGCCGGTAGGTCCCTTCCACCAGCGCCGTGAACTGTCCCATGTACATGCCCTTGCGCGCCGGGTCGGGCACCAGTCGCAAGGGAGTGCTCGTGCTGTCGGGCCGAATCACTTCGAGCGTGACGCCGGAGACGTCTAACGGCTCGAATTGGGCGTCGCTCAATTGGACCCGCACCACCACGGTATTGCCGAGCAGGTAGCGATCGCGATCCACCAGCAGCATGCCCCGGCTGGAACCCAACAGCAGCCGGCCCTGCGAGACGTGGCGAATCAGCTTCGTGTAGACCTGCACGAAGTATTGGTCGTCGAGTGCCCGCAAGCGCCACATTTCGCCGCTGCCCAGGTAGAACACGCGCCCGGCTCCGTAGAATTGGCCGGCCAGGTAGATGGGCCGCTCGGCGCCGCTGCCGGCTTCGGGATCGGAATAGCGGCCGTAGACGGTCGCGCCCGGCTTGGCGCCGCGCACGCTGTAATAGCCGAACACGCCAGGAAAATCGGACCAGATCTGCTGGCTGGCCACGGCGGTGTCGGCCAGCCACAGAAACTCGGCTTCCAGCCCGTCGCGCGTAAAGTCGATCGGCCAAGGCGTCGTCGATCCAAACCGACCTTCCTCGAGCAGGGTCGTGTTGCGGTTGAACTCCACCGGATACAGCCCGCGAATCTTGGCCAGTTTCGGATCCTGCGCCCAGCGATCCATTTCCACCGGGCCGGCCACGACGGCCAATCCTCCGGCCTTGTCGGCGACCCATCGTTCCAAAAGATCGATTTGCGTGTCATTGAGCGCTTTCCAATCGGGGTCGAAGGCGACGACGCAGTCGTATTCGAACATTTCCTGCGGCGTGCTCGGAAATGCGGTCAAAATGCGGTCGGCGTCTTGCGAAGCCCCCTCGCCGGCCGACTGCAGCCAGACGTCGACGACCACCTCTTTTTCGCGTTTCAATTGATTGCGCAAGAAGATGTATTCGCGCGTCGGCCCGCTGGCGACCAACAGCACCTTGGTCTTGCGATCGACGATTTCGACGTCGGCCTCTTGCTGATCGTCATTGGCATTGCTGTCCTCGGGCGGAGCCTTGACGCGCAGCCGATAGACGCGGCGGCCTTTTTCGGCCGGCGTGATGTCGAACTTCACCGGCACGACTTCGCCGCGGCCGCCGAGCGTGACGCGCTGGGCCGATTCGAGCGAACCTTCTTCGGCGGCATTCGAGGCGCCGGCCGGCCGCGAAAACAGCTCGACCCCCACCGTTCGATCGGCCAGCCCTTCGCACTGCAAGTAGCCGGTGATCTTGAAGCTGTCGCCCGGATACGCGCGGGCCGGCGCGACCAGATCGCTGATGCGGACGTTGGCCGGCCGACGCTCCGAACCGATGCCCACGGTGTAGATCGGAATTTTGGCGTCGCGCGCCGCGGCGATGGCCACTTGCGGGTCGATGCCGGCGTTCTGGCCCCCGTCGCTGAAAACCACGACGGCGGAAACCGGCGTGGTGCGCTCGTCGTTGACCAGCGTGCGCAGCGACTGGCCGAGCCGGGTTTCGGTGCCTTGCGGCAGCAGGGCCGCTTTCCAATCGAGAGCCTGGCCGAGGGCGGCTTGCGGCGAGCCCGTTCGGGGCGGCGTCTCGTCTGTCGTCGCGTCGGCGGATGCTTGGGCGGGCAGTTTCCCGAGCGACGCGATGCGATTCAAATCGGCGTCAAATCGCGCCAACTGCACGTCGTGACGCTTGCGCAACTGGTCGATCAACTTGCCGTCGTCCAGCACGGCCACCACCTGCTCCAGGCGATTGGGCGTAGCCGGCACGGCCGTCGCGTTCGCGTCGTGCAGCCCCATGCTCAAGCTGGTGTCGACCAGCACCAGCACGCGCGAATTGTGAACCACCTTGCGCTCGGTCCTTTTCTCCAGGTTCAAATAGAAGGCCAGCAACCCGAAAAGCGCCGCCAACCGCAGCGCCAACAGCACCGCGCCGGCGCCGCGCCGCAACTCGACGCTGTCGCGGCGATACATCCACGCGGCAAACGCCACAATCCCCGCGCAGACGACCGCCAGCACCAGGTAATGCCAGCGCTCCGTGTACGCCTGCAGCCGGGAGGCCTCGTAGGTCGTGCGGGTTTGGGCCAACAGGGAGACGAACATCAGGCTCGACCCTCCCTGGCCCGCGGGTGGTAGCTGCACGCATAGGCCAACACCTGCTCGGCCAACAGAATCACGATCAGGGCGTAGAGCAGGCTTTCGCCAAGGTTCAGTCCGGCCAGTTGCTGCGGGTTGTAGTGGATGTCGCCGGCCTCGTGGAATTCATAGCGAACGCCCTCGAGGCGTCCGGCCAATTGCGTCGACGTGAGTTTTTTCAGGTTGCCTTCGTCGGGCACGACATTCAGGGCGAATCGCAGGGCCTGCTGCGAGCCATCGGTCGACGTCATGTGAGCTTGATAGATGCCGCTGGTGTCGGTGTCGGCAAGCGTGGCCGTATGGCCCGACTCCGTCGCCGCGGCATCGACCGACAGGCTGGCGCCCCCCAGCTCGCGCGGCAGAATGAAGCGGACTTGCGGCAGATAGGGCGGCACGTCGAGCGGCACGACCAGCGGCGTGCCCACCAGCCGCGTCGTTTCGGGGTGCCGCAGGGCCGATAGATACGACTGCAGCTCGTGCATCGCCACGACAAAGCTCGGGTTGTCGCGCCCCCAGTTGTTCCAACTGCCCAACGAGGTTTGCAAGGGCGAGGCCTTGGTTAGAAAGACCACTACTCGGCCATCGCCGAACACGCGCTCCACGACCAAGGGCGCTTTATTGCGCAGCCGCGCGATGACGCGCGTGCTCGAGTCGGGTTCGGGAACCCAATTTTTTTCCGCCGCGAAGTAGCGATTCACGACGACGGCGCTCAGGAAACTGTTGCGCTCGCCGGCGAACACGGAAAAAATCGGGTGCTTGGTCACTTCGAGGTCGGGCGCTTTTTCCAGGCGATCGACCAGCAGTTCCTCCGGCCTCGACAGGGGCAACGGAAACAGCCCCTGGCCGCCGCGATACAGGCTGTCGTTGAAGAATTCGGCGCGCGACAGCTCGCCCATAAAAATCCCCAAACCTCCGCCGCCCTTGACGAACCCTTCGAGCGCCGAGATTTCGGCCGCGTCGAGCCGCGCGATGTTCAGCAAGTAGATCGTCTCGAACGGGTCCAGCGGATGGTCGCGCAGGTAGCCCGGCGATTCGATGAGCGGCCGAAGCCCGCTCGTGACTTTGCCGCCGGGAGTCAACGCCGTGGCCAGAAAGAAGGCGTCCTCGCCTTTGGCGTCGCCGTCGATCACCAGCACGTCGACGGCCTTCGGCACGTCGACGACCAGCGCGCGATTGTTGTCGGCCGCCACGGCGTCGGATTGCAACCGGGCGACGATTTCGTGCTGGCCCGCGGTCGCGAACAGCACCGGAAAGCGCCGCGTGACGATCTTGCCCGCGGGAACTTCCTCGAATACGATCGGCGGCCGCGCGTGCCCGTCTTCCTCCAACGACACGGAAACCCCCCGGGCATCCGAGGGACCGAAATTGCGAAGCGTCACCTCGACCAACAGCGGCACGCCCGCGGCGCGCGTGCCGGCCGCGGGCCGCAGGGCCGCGATCGCCAGGTTCTCGTGCGCGCCCTCGACGCAACTAATCAGGTGGATCTGCGCGCCCCCTTCGCCCAAGCGCGCAAGAGCCTTGCGCAGCGCGACGGGCTCTTGCCACTCGCCGGCGCGGAAGTCGGAAACGATGTAGAGCAGGCGGTCTTCGTCGTCTCCCTTGGGGGGCAGCCGATCGACGGCCTCGAGCGCCGCGGCCGGGCCGGCCGCCGTCTGGGACGGGTGCATCCGGCCCAAGGTCTTTTCCAGATTAGGCATGAAATCGGCGTCGAGCGGTTCTTCCAAGAGGTCGGGCGGCGTGCCGCGCGCCAATTGCCGGCAGCGCGAGAAACGCAACAGCGTGAAGATTTGCGGCGTATCCTGACGCTCGGCCCCGACGGCCAGCCGCGCGACGACCTGCTTGGCCTGGTCGAAGGCGCTGGTGTCGGCCCAGTGGTCGGACATCGAGAAACTGTCGTCGACGATCACGATGTGATGCGTCTTGCTGCCGCCGAAGATCGCGCCCCACTTGTTGCGCAACAGCGGCTGGGCGACCATCAACACCACGGCCGCCACGGCCAGCATTCGCAGCAGCAACAGCAAGAGCTGCTTGAGCAAAACACTCTTGCGATGGCGCTTCTGGCTTTGCAGCAGGAACTCCATCGCCGCCCACTTGACGCGGCGGTGCCGCATCAGGTTGATCAGGTGGATCAACACCGGCAACCCGACCAGCGGCAACCCCCACCAAAGCAAGGATTCGTAAACGAAGCTGGGCATCAAACAAAAACCTGAGTTGGTCTAATCCGCAATCGAAGTTCGCACCGTTGACAGTCCCGTTTCCCCCTCACCCCAACCCACTCCCGCGAGGAGAGAGGGAGCATCGCGCGGTCTTACCTCCGCTGCATTTGACTTCGATCGGTCAAAAACGCGGCCAGCGCCCCGTCCAACGGATCGCTGGTACGCAACAGCATGTAGTCGACGCTGTCTCGAGCGCAGCCGCGGCGCACCTCGTCCAGATACGCCGAGATCGCCTCGAGATAACCTTCGCGCAAAGCCCGCGGGTTGCAAGCCAGGTGCTCGTCGAGCTCCAGGCTGTCGAAGCGCACCGGTCCGCTGAAGGGAAAATCGAGCTCCTCGTCGTCCATCACGTGGAATACGATCACGTCGTGGCCGTAGTATTTCAGCAGCCTGAGTCCCTTGAACAGCCCGGCCCGGTCGACCAACAGATCGGAAACCAGGATCATCAGCCCGCGGCGCGGATACGATTCGGCGGCCGCGCGGAGGATCGGCCCGACGTCGGTTTTTTCCTGCGGCTGGCTGGCGTCCAGGGCCTGCACGATGGAATTCAGGTGGCTGCGCTTCGTGCGCTGCGGCACCTTGACGCGGATCGACTCGTCGAACGCGACGCAGCCGACCGCGTCCTGCTGGCGGAGCAACAGGTAGGCCAGGCAGGCGGCAATCGTGCAGCCATATTCGTATTTATTCAGCTTGCCCGAGCCGTACTGCATGCTGCCCGAGACGTCGACCAAAAGTGTCGCGCGGAGGTTCGTGTCCTCCTCGAACTGCTTGACGTAGTACCGGTCGTGCTTGGCCCAGACTTTCCAGTCGACGTGCCGCAGCTCGTCGCCCGGGGTGTACTCGCGATGCTGCAAAAACTCGACCGACTGCCCGAAATACGGGCTGCGGTGGATGCCCGACAAAAACCCTTCCACGATGTGGCGAGCCCGCAGGTCGAGCCGAGCTATGCGGCCGATTGTTTCAGGATGCAAAAATCTTTTGGAATCGGGCATCGCTCGTCAGTTCGTCCTCTTTGGTCGGAGTGATTTCCAGCAGCCGCTGGACGATGGTGTCGGCCGTCACTCCCTCGCTCTCGGCCGAGAAGCTGACCACCAGCCGGTGCCGCAGCACGGGCTTGACCAGCGTCTGAATGTCTTCGGTGGCCACGTGCGTGCGGCCGTGCAGCAGGGC
>JBBDNV010000106.1:0-20759 GCA_040877415.1 Pirellulales bacterium | reverse complement strand
CCCCCCCCCCCCCCATACACTCCGCGGCCCCGTCGGGGCCACAGAACACCATCGCGCGATAATCCACGCGAAAAGATGTGTAGAACAACGAGGTCAGCGACCCGGGATGTGCGAAATACAGGCCGGCCAACTCAGAAGACCGGCATCACTGAGGCCGGCTACAATCGCTGCCCCGCTTGTTGTGGATGGCGCGGTATTTTGCGCATTAAAGCCGCGTCTTAGCCCTCGGCTCTGCCGGGGGATCGGCTTTGCCGGGGGATTTTTGTCGCGGGGCAGCGCTGCGCTCAATTCTCGATCCGCACGCCGGAGGTTTTTAGAGTTGCCAATTGCTCGGTCTTGGCGGCGTCCGACAGCGGGTTGCCTTCGAGGTAGAGACGCAGGAAGGGGGCGAACGTCTTTTGGCCTTCGGCGTCGGTCTTGGCGGCTGCGACAAGCGGGGCGAGATCCGTGATCTTGTTGCGCTCGACCAGCAACATGCTTTGCGGCGGATGCTTCGTCGCCGGGGCGATGTTTTCGATGGCGTTGTCGCTCAGCTTCAACACGCTCAGCCGGGCAATGTTGGCCAAGGGCCCGATGTCGACAATCTGGTTCTTGGCCAAATCGAGCGACGAGAGACGCGCGAGCCCCGCCAGCGGCGCCAGCTCGCTAATCTGGTTTTCCGCCAAATACAGGGCCGAAAGCTTCGTCATCGCGCTTGTGGGCTGCAGCAGGCGGATCTGGTTGCGCGAAAGATCGAGGTACTGCAGCTTTGCGAGCTCCATCAGCGGCGTAAGGTCGGAAATCTTGTTGCCCGCCAGGCTGAGCGACTGCAGATTCACCAGCCCGCGAATCGGCCCCAAGTCGCTGACCTCGTTGTTCGACAGATCGAGCAACAAGAGGTTGGTGCATTTCTCCAGCCCGGCCAGGTTCTGGATGCCGCGACCCTTGGCCTCGAGCGTGGAGATCTTGCGCAGGTCGTCGTCGCTCAGCTCCTCCGTGTTGTCTTTCTTTTCGAAGACCAAGGCCCGCAGCGCGGCCTCGAGATTCTTGTCGGGGAACGGGACGGCCTGGGCCGCCGGCAAACCGAGTTGCGCGACGACCGCGGCCAGAAAAACTGTCGCGAACGTCGGGACTGGGTGGTTGCGCATGGGGTAAACTCCTGGTGTTCGTTCGCGCGGCGTCGGCTCGAACGGCGGGTCGCAGTCGGTGAACTGTCTATTCTAATTCGGCTCTCCGGGCGTCCAAGGGGTTGGCAGGCGAAATGCGTGCCAACCTGGGCCGGCGACACGGCCCGTTACCGAGGCACGAAATGGTCGGCGGCCGAAGACTCGCCGGTTTTGGCGGCGGCTCGCTGGGGCACGCGGCGAAACGGACAAGCCAGGGAACTTGACCTATGCTTTAGCAGGCGACCAAGTGTCACAGCTCTTCGCGAACACCAGGCGGATGACCCTGCCGGGACGGCCGGTATGAGCAAGCTGACTCCACGCCAACGCGCGGCCATCGTCAAGCGCGTCAAAGAGCTTAACGTCAAGATTCAGAACCCGCGACTATCGATCGAGCGGGTTGACGAATTGCACAAGGAACGCGCGTCGCTGCACGCGCAGCTAATCGAGGATCGAGCCTCGCCGTGAGGCCATCCGAGTCCCGGAAGCGGTGCAAAAACCGCGGGGATTGTCCCAATTCTTCGGAGAAAAATGGGACTGTCTCCTCTGGCGCGCCCCCCGCCAAAAAAAATCTTCGCTTTCGCCGCGCTTGCTTCGCGCGGGGCCAACTCCTATAAGTCCACTCATGAGTTCTCCTCAAACAGGTGGCGGAAGCGTAACGCGCGTCGTTTTCGCCAGCTTCATCGGCACGACGATCGAGTGGTACGATTTCTTTCTCTATGGGACCGCCGCGGCACTGGTGTTCAACCGGCTGTTCTTTCCCACGCTCGATCCGGCGGCGGGGACGATGGCGGCGTTTGGCACGTATGCGGTCGGCTTTTTCGCTCGTCCGGTGGGCGGCGTCGTGTTCGGACATTTTGGCGACCGGATGGGCCGCAAGTCGATGCTGGTGACCACGCTCGTGCTGATGGGAATGGCGACGTTTCTCATCGGCTTGTTGCCCTCTTACGATCAAATCGGCGTCGCCGCGCCGGTGCTGCTCGTCGTCTTGCGATTCATCCAGGGTTTCGGCGTGGGCGGCGAATGGGGCGGCGCCGTGCTGATGGCGGTCGAGCACGGACATCGTGGGCGCCGGGGCTTTTACGCGAGTTGGGTGCAGGCGGGCGTGCCGGCAGGCCTGCTGTTGGCCACCGGGGTGTTCGAGCTGTTTTCCTTGCTGCCCGAGGAAGCGTTCATGCGCTGGGGTTGGCGCGTGCCGTTTCTCTTGGGGATCGGCTTGCTGGGCGTGGGGCTGTTTATCCGGTTGCAGGTTTTGGAGAGCCCGCTGTTTGCCCAACTCCGCGATCGCAAGCAACAACTCGGCGTGCCGTTTTTCGAGGTGCTCAGGCGCTATCCGCGGAACATTGTGCTGGCCATGGGCGCGCGCGTCGCGGAGAACGGCTGTTTCTACATTTTCACGGTCTTCGTGCTCACATATGCCACGATCAAGTTGGGGGTGTCGAGAACCGCGATTCTTAACGGGGTGCTCGTCGCGTCGGCGGTGCATTTTTTCGTGATTCCCGCGTTTGGCATCTTGTCCGATCGCATCGGTCGGCGCCCGGTCTGCCTGGGCGGCGCGGCGGCCATGGCCGCGTTTGCCTTCCCTTTTTTCTGGCTGGTCAACACGGCCAGCGCGACGTGGATCGGACTGGCCATCTTGGTCGGACTCTTGTGTCATGCGGCCATGTACGCGCCGCAAGCGGCCTTTCTGTCCGAACTGTTCGGCACCGAGGTCCGATACACGGGCGCGTCGATCGGCTACCAGTTGGCCTCGCCGTTGGCCGGCGGCCTGGCCCCCTTGATCTCCACGGCGCTGCTCGAATGGAGCGGCGGAGAGCCCTGGCCGGTCGCCGTTTACATGATTGGCCTCTCGACAATCACGCTCGTCTCGGTGTGGCTGGCCACCGAGACGCACCGGGCCCAACTCGGCGAAGCTGACGCGGGCGACTGAGGGGACGAGCTGTTGTTGAATGGCGAAGTCGTCCCCAACCCGTTTCCTTCTCGACGCGCCACGCAATCGGTAAGTGGTCGATGTCCTTTGCACTTTGCGCGCCGCCACTCGTTTCCTTCTCGACGAATTTGACCAATCTGCCCGCGATTTGTGCGCCCGAGACCGCATACTTGACACCCGACGGCGCGCTGCGCGACAATTAGCGGGCCGTTTGGATGGACTTTCGGCCTCTCGAATCGAGCGTACGCGTCTTGCCCTCAACTGCCAGGCTCCGCATGGTCGCGACTGCCGACGCCAAGCGCCATACCGCCCAGATCGTGCGGCGGCTCAAGGCGGCCTATCCCGATGCCCGTTGCGCACTCGTATTTGAAACGCCCTTCGAATTGCTGGTCGCCACGATCCTTTCGGCCCAGTGCACCGACACGCGGGTCAACATCGTCACCAAGGATCTGTTCCATAAATATCCCGATGCCAAGGCTTTCGCCGCCGCGAGACTGCCCGAGCTCGAACGGGCCATTCAGAGCACCGGTTTTTTTCGCAACAAGGCCAAGAACATCAAGGCCTGCTGTGGCGAATTGGTGGAAAGTCACGGCGGCCAGCCGCCGCGAGATCTCGATGCGATGGTGAAACTGGCCGGCGTGGGCCGCAAAACGGCCAACGTCGTCCTGGGCACGGCGTTTGGCATTCCCAGCGGAGTCGTCGTCGATACGCACGTTGCCCGGCTCGCCAAGCGGATGGGGATGACCCGGCACTCGGACCCCGTGAAAATAGAGCGCGACCTGATGGCCCAGTTGCCCAAGCGCGGGTGGGTCGACTTCGCGCACCGCATGATCCACCACGGCCGACGGATTTGCGTCGCCCGCAAGCCGAAGTGCGAGAGCTGCACGCTGGCGGACGTTTGTCCCCGCATCGGAGTCGCGAAGCGTTGATAAGTCAACTAATCCCAGCAGCAGGCATCTCCCCCGGCAACGCCGAGGGCTACGGCAACACGAACCACCGGGGCGCGTCATGATTCTTTCCGGCCACCAGATTCGCAAATGCCTGGGCAAGAACATCATCATCGACCCGTTCAACGAGGCGAATCTCAATCCCAACAGCTACAACCTCACCCTTCACGACGAGTTGATGACCTATGAAGAAGTCGTGCTCGACATGGCCAAGCCGAACCGCGTGCGGCGGATCACCATTCCCGCCGAAGGGCTCGTGCTCGGGCCGAGCCAGCTTTATCTCGGCCGCACCGTGGAACGGACCGAAACGCACGAGCTGGTGCCGATGATCGAGGGACGCTCGAGCGTCGGACGCCTGGGTTTGTTCGTGCACGTGACGGCCGGATTCGGCGACGTGGGGTTTTGCGGCTTTTGGACGCTGGAAATGTTTGCCGTGCAGCCGGTGCGCATTTATCCGGGCGTGCCGATCTGCCAGATTTTCTATCACGAAATCATCGGCGCGATCACCGAATACTCAAGTGACAAGTATCAGGACAACCGCGACATCCAGCCCAGCCTGCTGTTCAAGGAGTTGAACCCCCAGAGCGAAAAAAACCCGCAGATGAAGCTCAACTTCGGCATCGAGCGCTCGCACAGGTAGAAAGAGAAGGATGAAGGATGAAGGATGAAAGGCGAATCGAAGTTCGTAGCTCCCTGGCCCGGCTCGCACGAAATGCCCCGGTGGAACGCCGGCCCGCTGGTCGAAGCGCCGCGGTTCACGTGGAAGAATTGGTTCGCGATGCTCGGGCCCGGCGTGCTGGTGGGCGGAAGTGCCATCGGCGGCGGCGAATGGCTGGCCGGTCCGGCGGTCACCGCCCGCTACGGCGGAGCCCTGATGTGGCTGGCCACGCTCTCGATCCTGGGCCAGGTCTTCTATAACGTCGAGATCAGCCGCTATGCCCTGTACACGGGCGAGCCGATCTTCACCGGCAAGTTTCGCACGCTCCCGGGCCCGCGCTTCTGGCTGTTCGTCTACTTGATTCTCGATTTCGGCGCCGTGTTTCCGTACCTGGCGGCCAACGCAGCCACGCCGCTGGCCGCGGTCTATCTGGGGCGGATTCCGGCGGGCGTGGAAGATGAATCGCTGGTGCGCGGGCTGGGCATCGGCGTGTACCTGGCGGCCATGCTGCCCTTGATCTTCGGGGGCAAAATCTACAACACGCTCAAGCTGGTGATGTCGTTCAAGATCGTCAGCGTGCTGGGGTTCTTGTTGTTCGTGGCGATTTTTTTTTCCGGCATCGAGACGTGGTCCGAGATCTTTGGCGGTTTCTTTCGGTTCGGAACCGTGCCGGTCAAAAGCGCCGGCGGCGATGCCACGGCCAACGTGTTTGTGTCACTCGCGCAGGGACGCGGTTTTCCGACGATCGATTTCAGCACGATCGCGATCTTGGCCGCCTTTGCCGCGGTGGCCGGCAGCGGCGGACTCTCGAACGCGCCGATCAGCAACTACACGCGCGACCAGGGCTGGGGCATGGGCCGCCACGTCGGCGCCATCCCCAGCGTCGTCGGCGGACGCGACATCCAGCTCTCGCACGTCGGCATGGTGTTCGAGGTCACCAAAGACTCGCTCGTGCGCTGGCGGCATTGGATCAAGCATGTCCTGCGCGATCAACTCGTGATCTGGATGCCGGCCTGTTTTCTGGGCATGGCGCTGCCGAGCATGCTGTCGGTGCAGTTTTTGCCGCGCGGCACCCAAGCCAGCGACTGGTATGCCGCCGGCATGACGGCCGACGGCGTGAAATCGGCCGTGGCCGGCTCGTGGGGCGCGACCGCCGGATCGGTGATGTGGTACGGCACGCTCGTCTGCGGGTTTCTGGTGCTTGCGCCCACGATGGCCACCAGCGCCGACGGCGCGGTCCGCCGCTGGGTCGACGTCATCTGGACCTCCAGCCGAACGCTGCGCGCGTGGGACCCCAAGCACATTCGCATCGTCTACTTCGGCGTGCTCGTGGGTTACATGATGCTCGGGCTGTTCTTCCTATCGATCGGAAAGCCGTTGGCCTTGTTGACCACGGCCTCGGCGATCATGAACTTCGCCCTGGGCTTCAGTTGCTTCCACACGCTGGTGATCAACCTGAGGCTCTTGCCGGGGGAACTGCGGCCGGGCTGGTTTGCCCGCGGCGGGCTCGTCGCGGGCGGCCTCTTTTTCACGGTGCTGGCAACTATTACCGCCATCGAGCAGTTGCGGCATTTCTTGTAAACCGCCGCCGATTTGCCCCGGCAATCCGGGCAGAGGGGGCGGTTTCCGCCGGCGGCCATCTTTCCGCCTTTTCGCGCACGCCGCGGGGAACTCTCATGCCCCGGATAGCGTCGAAAAGCTAGAATTACCTGCCAGGGGGGCCGACTCTCCCGGGGGCAGCCCCGTTTTTGGCTCTTTGCCGCGGAACACATGATTGGAGTGCCATTGCCATGTTTACGACCATCACGCGCCGATTGAAATTGGGAGTCTTCGCGCTTGCCGCGGGCGGCCTCGTGGCCACGACGGCTGTCGCGCAACAAAACGGCAAGGCCGGCCAGCAAAGCGCCGTGCCGCTCGACAAAGTCGTCATGTTTACCTCGGGAGTCGGATACTTCGAGCATCGCGGCCAAGTCGACGGAAACGCCAAGATCGAAATGCGGTTCAACGTCGACGACATCAACGACCTCTTGAAAAGCATGGTGCTCGAGGACCGCGGCGGCGGAAAAATCTCGACCGTCACCTACGGCTCGCGCGACCCGATCACCAAAACGCTGCAAACGTTTCCCATCGACCTGACGAACAACCCCACGCTGGGCGACATTCTCAACCAGGTCCGCGGCGAGCGCGTGCAGATCGACGCCCCCACGGCCACGACCGGCGTGCTGTTGGGCGTGGAAAAACGCAGAAAGGAAGCCGGCAAGGACGAAACCATCGAGGTCGAATTCCTCAACCTGCTCACCGACGAAGGCATGCGCAGCGTGCCGATGGAGTCGATCAGCCGCATCAAGCTGTTGAACCAGGAGCTGGACGCCGACTTTCACAAGGCCCTGGCCGTGCTGGCCACCGGGCACAACACCGACAAGAAGTCGGTCACGCTCGATTTCCTCGGACAGGGCAAGCGGCCCGTGCGCGTCGGCTACATCCAGGAAACGCCGGTCTGGAAGACCAGCTACCGGCTGGTTTTGAGCGACAAGGACGCCCCGTTTCTGCAAGGCTGGGCCATCGTGGAAAACACGAGCGAGGACGATTGGAACAACGTTCAGTTGACGCTGGTGAGCGGCCGGCCGATCTCGTACCGCATGGATCTTTACGAACCGCTGTACGTCCAGCGGCCGCTGGAAGTCTTGAATCTGTACGCCTCGCTGAGGCCGCAAACCTACGGTCAGGATCTGGCGAGCAACGAAGAGCGGCTCCGGGAACTCGGCCTACGGGTTGATGCCGCCAATGGGCGACTGGCGGCCAAGGCCCGGGGGGAGTATCGGCGGAGTGGCGCCGCGGCGGCCCCAGCGCCGGCATCCGCCCCGGCAGACGTCGCGGCCGCCACCGAGTTGAGCGTCGAACGCGATTCCCTAGCTTTTAACGCCGCCTCGGTTTCTTCGGCCCAATCCGGCGAAGTGGGCGAGCTGTTCCAATACGCGATCGCCACGCCCGTGACATTGGCGCGGCAAAAGTCGGCCATGCTGCCGATCGTCAACGAAACGGTCAAGGGCGAAAAGCTCTCGATCTACAACCAGTCGGTCCAGGCCAAGCATCCGCTCAATGGTCTGCGGCTTTTGAACTCGACCGATTTGCACCTGATGCAAGGCCCGATCACGGTGTTCGACGGTGCCACCTATGCCGGCGACGCCAAGATCGAAGACCTGGCCCCCGGGGCCGAGCGCTTGATCAGCTACGCGCTCGACCTGAACACGGAAGTCGCCCCTGAATCCAAGGGCCACCCCGATCAACTGCTCAAGATCAAGCTCACGAAGGGCACGATCGAGGTCACGCGCAAGTACGCCCGAGAAACGAGCTACACGGTGAAGAATTCCGACTCGAAGGCCAAGACGGTGCTCATCGAGCAGCCGCTGGACGCCAACTGGAAGCTGGTCGCTCCCAAGGAGCCGGCCGAAAAGACGCGCGACCTGTATCGCTTCGCCGTCAAGGCCGAGCCCGGCAAACCGGCCAGGCTCGCCGTCGAGGAAGAACGAATCGAAAGCGAGTCGCTGGCGCTTTCGAACCTTGACGACAACGTGATCGCCTTCTACATCAACCAGAAGCAGATCACCCCGGAAGCGAAGGCCGCGCTCGAGGAAGTCGTGAAGCGCAAGCACGCTTTGGCTCAGGTGACCGCCCAGCGCGCCCGGCTGGAAGCGAGCATCAAGGAGATTTCCGACGAGCAGGACCGCATTCGCAAGAACATGGGCCAGCTCGACCGCAATTCCGATCTGTACCGCCGCTACGTGCAAAAGTTCGGCGAGCAGGAAAACGCCGTCGAGAACATGCGCGAGCAAATCCAGAAGCTCACCGCCGAAGAGGCCGGTTTGCGGAAGTCGCTCGACGAGTACTTGATGAATTTGGACATCTAGCGGCGGCTCAGCATCCGGTGTTTCAATCCACGACGCCCGGCGGTTTCCAACCCGGAACCGCCGGGCGTTTTTCGCGCATTGGTCCCACGCTCTCAGAACTTCTCCACCGGGAGTGTAATAAGATGGGCTTGTGGAACGACTACAGTATGTAAACCAATGTCGGACCGAATCCAAATGCCGGATTGGCGGGAAATACTAAGTCGCGACGGCCCGGCCGCCTGGCGGACCGCGTACCGAATCGTCGGCAATTCCGCGGACGCCGATGAATGCCTGCAAGAGGCTTGCCTGGCCGCCTGGAATGTTTCGCGTCGTCAGCCGGTACACAACTGGCGGGCTTTGCTCAAGCGGCTAGCCACGACCCGGGCGATCGACCGCCTGCGCGACCGCTCGCGGCGCCGCGCTCGTGAAGAGGCTGTCGATGGCGATTGGCACGACGCGGGAGCGCCGCTGCCCGCGCAGCGGATGGAAGACGAGGAGCTGATCGAACAACTGCGCAGCGCCCTGGCCCAGATTCCGCGCAAGCAAGCCGAGCTCTTCTGCCTCTATTTGGACCAGTGGAGTTACCAGGAAATTGCCGACCTACTCGAGATTTCCACCAGTCGAGTTGGCGTGTTATTGCACCGCGCGCGCGAAAAGCTGGCTCGCATTTTGGCCGCGACCCTAGGCACCCGGTGTGCGAACGACGGCCAGGCCCCGTCGGGCCGGAAGACTAAACGAGCAAACAGGGAGCCTTCATGACCGATTCCCAACGACCCCCCGATGATTTGCTGACGCGAGCGGAAACCGCCTGGCGGCGGAAGCCGGCGCCCGCTGGTCCGACGGACGACGTTTCGGCATGCATTTTAACGGCCCTGCATGCCGCTTCGGAACGATCCATTCACCGACTATCGAGGAGACGCAAGATGCGCTTGACGATCCAAATGGCCGCCGCCTTAGTCTTGGCCCTGGGCGCACTGTTTTACTTGGGTTCCGTCACCTCGGGCACGCGCTCGGTCGCCTTTGCCCAAGTCGTCGAAAAACTGAACGATGCGCGGACCTTGACGTTTCGCACGCGTTCACAAGTCACTGGACAAAAACCCGTGACGGCAAAATACCTGTTCAAGGCGCCGAGTTACTTGCGCCTCGAATCGAGTAGCGGCCTGATAAGCATTATGGATGGCAGCCCGGACAAGGCGCTGTATCTTGAGCCCGCGACCAAAACCGCGTTTCACACGCCAGGGCCTGGCAACGGAGTCGATGGAACTTTTCATCCGGGGGTCCAGGTCGTCGACCAAAAGCCGACCGCGAAGGGTCGCATCGAGTTTTCGGGGTTCAACAAACTAAAGAGCATTGCCGGCGAAAAGGCCGAGCCGCTGGGAAAAAAGAATATCGCTGGCGTGCAAGCCCAAGGCTTTCGCGTCCGGCAACGCGGCGACACCTTTACCGTTTGGGCCGATCCCAATACCAGCCTGCCACTGGAAATCGAGCAAAAGTTCCGCGTCGGCGATCGCGAGATCACAGTCACTTCGAGCGATTTCGTGTTCGACGCCAGGCTGGATGACTCGCTGTTCAGCCTCGAACTCCCGCCGGACTATCGGCTGCGCGAAGATTAAGGCTCGCGCGACCAGGCACGACGCCAGCGGAGAAACCCCCGGCAAAGCCGGGGGCTAAGCGATGACGCGTATTTCCCTCGCTCGCGCTTCGGGCTAGTATGTGACCCATGCAGAAACAGAGTCACGACATCACGCGGCGCGATTTGCTGAAAGCCGGGGCGCTCGTGCTGGGCGGCGCGGCATGGCCGCTTGCGGCGCGCTCGTGGCCGGCTTGGGCGCGGCAAAATGCCGCCGACAGCGCCATCGACGCGCACGTGCACGTCTGGACGCCCGACGTGAAACGCTATCCGCTGGCGGCCGGTTTTTCCGTCGAGGACATGCGACCCCCCAGCTTCACGCCCAAGGAGTTGCTGGCGCACGCCCGCCCCGCCGGAGTTGGCCGGATCGTGCTGATCCAGATGAATTTCTACGGATTCGACAACCGGTATATGCTCGACTCGATGCGGGCGCACCCGGGGTTTTTTTCGGGCGTGGCGGTGATCGACGAGCATGCGGCACGCGTGGGCGACACGATGCGCGACCTGAAGAAGCAGGGCGTCCGCGGCTTCCGCCTCTATCCGCTCGAGCGGCCGGTCGAGCCGTTCCTGTCGAGCCCGGACATGGCCGCGATGTGGAAAGCGGGCGCCCTCGAGCAATTGGCCATGTGCATGCTGATCAATCCCGAGGGGCTCGTGCCTTTGGACAAGATGTGCCAGAAGTTTCCGGACACGCCGGTGGTGATCGATCATTTCGGCCGCGTCGGCATCGACGGCGTAATCCGCCCCGCGGACCTCGACCATCTCTGCCGCCTGGCGCGGCACAAGAACACGCACGTCAAGGTGTCGGCCTTCTACGCCCTGGGCAAAAAGAAAGCCCCGTACACCGACTTAGCGCCGCTGATTCGCCGGCTCGTCGAGGCCTATTCGCCCGAGCGGCTGATGTGGGCCACCGACTGCCCCTTTCAGGTGCAAAACGGCCACACCTATCGCGATTCGATCGAGCTGGTCAAGAGCCGCCTGGATTTTCTTTCCGACGACGACCGCCAGTGGCTGTTGCACAAGACGGCCGAACGCGTGTTTTTTCTGTAGCCGGCCTCAGTGAGGCCGGGGTCACTGACCCCGGCTACAGGGTATTGAAACCGGTTCTAGGCGTCGACGTATCGTTTGAGCCAAATCGACTGATCGCCGAAGTCGCGCTCGCCGCCGGAGTCGCAAATCCTGAGAATTTGCAGGTCCGGGAACTCAACTCCCTGACTCTCTTCGTAGATTGCCGTCGAGCGCGACGCGCGGGGCAATCCGAGCTCCAGCCGCAATCGATCACCGCGGTAGAATCGCAGAACGGGCCGTCCCGGTTCGTCCGCCGCAACGTGTTGAACGAGCAACGCGTCGGGATCGTCGATCAGCCAATTGTGCGTTTCGGGCGAAACGTCGGGCAACGGCCGCCAATCCAAGTGCTTAAACAGCCCGGACAGGGAACTGTGGGTGGTGCGTAGCAATACGAAATCGGCGGCAACCTTCCGCGCGTCGGCAATCGTAACAACCCCCGGGCGCTCCCGCGTCGCAAGTTCAATCACCGGCACGCCCTGAATTGACAGCGTCTCGAGCGCCGCGAGCAAAGCAACGCGGCGCGCCTCCTCGATCCAGCCGGCCGCTATCAGTTCGCCGATACGGCGCCGGGCGATCGAGCGGCTGAACGCTTCGTACGACAGAAGCGGCGTGCGATCGACCTCGCCCGGCTCTTTGAGCGCGCCGAGCGGGCGATCGAGAAACACGGCCATGCCCAGCTCGCGCAATTCGAGCGGCTCGTCCAAATCGGCGAGGCTCTTCCGCAGCAGCCGGCCGCCGAATGGGCCCAGCAGGTCGACTGTGCCCGTTTCCGCGAACAGCTTCCGCCGCCGTTTGCGCGGCTCGAGAATCTGTTCCTCGGGCACGCGCGGAAACGGCTCGCCCAGCACGCGCGAGTTCTCGCCCAGCGACGTTGGCGCGTCGGGAACCAGGTGGCCTTCGTATTGCCGCCGCACCAGACATGCCTGTCGCAGCGCCCGGCGGCGGAGCCGGGCCGCCCGTCCGGAATCGAGAGCCACTTCCGGATGCCTCGCCGACAGCCCTAAATGAGCTGTCAACAGCGACTCCAAAAACAGCGCGTCGGGATAGTTCGCGCCGAAATTGTGGAACAGCGTCAAGTCAAACGCCGTCAAATGCCGGCTCAAGTGCCGCAGCATGTAACCGATCGTGTCCAGCGCCTCGACCGGTCCGAACCATTCCAATTCTGCCAAGGCGATGATCAGCCAAACGAGCGCATCGGCAAAGTGCGTGTAGGGCGACAGCGCGACGCCGTTGAAGACCGCGCGCAACATCCAGCCCAACCATTCCGCCGAGCGTTCATCGCGACTAAAGGTCTCGTCGAGAAAGTCCACGATCCTCGCCAGTGAATCGAGGCTCGTAGCCCGCAGGGCCGTCTCCAGCGCTTTGGCTTGCTCCTCCAGTTCGCGCCCACTGGCAATGGCTTCCGCCAGCAACTCGACCGCATCGCTCCATGGCTGCTGGGCATCAGAGAGATAGAAAGGTATGGGCAAGTACGCCAGCCGCCCGAGCGAAAAGGCCGGCAGCGGCGATTCGAGCGACGTGATCGGCAGCCGGCTGGTGCCGACCACCGCTAGAAACAACGTTCGGCCCAGCTCTTGGGCCACTTTTCCGCCATCGATGCCCCTCGGCTTGACCGACCCCACCAATTCGGTGACCCACTTCTCGACCGGCCGCGTCAGAATGACGCCCGGGGCATCTTCATAAGCTTTGAAACCGTGCGTGAGAATCTGCCGCGTCACATAGATCGTGTTCCGCTCGCGCTGCCAGCGAACCGACACGAGCGGCGCAGCCCCCGGCGTCTCGTCCGAGTCGACGTACACGTGCCACGCTGCAAACCGCTCGCTCGCTCGCGCGAATGCTGCCTCCACCAGATGCCCGCGAAAGATTTCCCAGCGAACCTCTTCCTCGGCAACTCGTTCGATCCGCAGTCTTCCCGGCGGGGCCAGGAAGAAACAGCCCGGACGAAGTGCTCGATCAATCGCGATACCGATCATTAGAAGTCAAGCGTATTCCACAGGTCGACCATCACGACCAGGCTGATGCCGATGAAGAAGATGCCGCACAGGACGACCCCGATTTGCATCAGCCAATGCGGGCGAAGCGGCTTGGGCAACAGCGTGCGGATGGCATACAGCGAGTGCAGGGCCGAGAAACCCAGCGCGATATTACCCAGCACGGCGCCGATCTTCGCGATGTCGAGGGCCGGCAATCGCCAGAGCACAAACAGCCCCCACACGGAGTACACGGTGAGGATCGAATAGTAAACGTATTTCACGCGGTTGCCGCCCAGGCGTTTCATGCGGCTGCTGGCGGTCCAGATGATGTCGGTCCAGCGGCGGGCGATCTGGTCGCTGGCGCTGATTTGGCCGGGGGCCAGGACGAGAAATCCGCACAACAGCGTCAGCGTCCAGAACAATGCGGCGTGGTTGGGATGCCTGAGCGAAATGCCTTCGGCCGTCATCGCGGCGACGCGATCGCCGGCCACGGTGGCGTTGCGAATAAACTCGAGCGACAACATGCAGGGCAGCGCCATCCCGACGAACGAGGCCAGCATCCACACGGCCGTCTGATCGCGGAAGATGTGCCGCATCCAGCCCTTCCAGCGCGGCATGCTGTTCTCATCCGGCAGGAACACTTCGCCGACGTGCGACAGCGTAATCGGCAGTCCGCCCACGGCGCTGGGAATCGCGCCGACGCGCACGCCCATGCCCCAGCCTTTGTCTCGGGCATAATTCGAAAACAGCGTGTTGGCCAATCCGCCCGCGCCGGCGATGGCCGCGAACGCCACCAGGGTGAACCAGTCGAGCGGCGGCAGGCGGCCGTGCTGGCGGAAATAGCGCCAGAGGCTTTTGTGTTCGACGCCTTCGTGGGCGATTAGTTCAGCCAGCGTGGAGCGATATTCCGTCGGCACGTCGTCGAGACGCCGGTAGGCCTGTTCTTCGCCCTCGGCGGTGACGACGCGAAATTCCCGCGCGTTCCAGCCGTCGCGGACGGTGCCGGAAGCCGACAGGACGGCGCCCGCGTCGGTGCGGGTTTCGACAAAGAATTCACCCGGCACAAGCATCGCGACGGCGCGCTGGGCGAGCTCGTTGCGTTTGGCCAGCAGCTTGTCGTCAAGAACTCTCAACTTCGACTGGCCGTCGACGCGAAAATCACCGATGATCCTCCCGGTCGGTTCCTTGGTTCCCTTGACGACGTAGTTCACGCCGTTTTCCTCGGCCGAAAGCGAGAAGTGCCGGTCGACAACGATCGTGTCGGCACGAAGTGGAAAGTCGCCGAAGCGGAAGAAGCCGGTGACGACTTCCCAGCCGACGCGGGGCGACACGAAAAACGCGCACATGAAGATCAGGTACCCCAGCACGAGCACGAGCTTGATGCTCATGATTTTTTCCAGCATGCGATAAATCGTGCCGCCGAAAATCAGCGGGACAAAGGCCAAAAGAAAGACGGTGAAACCGAGCGATCGCACCAATTGGCCTTCCGTCATCACGATGCCGGCGATGCGCAACTGCCCATCGCCGGGCAGATGGCCCAAAATGGCGGCCGCCAGCGGCACGGCGGCATTCGAGGCGTTGTAGGGCCAGATCGCCGCCAGGTCCAACACCAGGTAGACGACGATCCAGAAACCCGGTCCGGGGCGCGTCCGCAATCCGCCGACGATGATCGGCTCGCCGCAGTAGATCGCGTAGCGCATCATCGTCAGGTTGCAGAACACCTGGAAGACGATCGACAGCGTAGCCAGCCACAACAGCGTGGCGCCGTATTGGGCGCTGACGGCCGGTCCAAACAGCCACTCGCCCGAGCCGATCGAAGTTCCGGCCAGCACAACGCCCGGCCCCAGCAGCCCGATCCACAAACGCCAGCCCGGCCGGGGCGGCGCGGGCAGCTCGCCGACTTTCCAGGGAGGCAACATGCCACCGGGCACGGTAGCCACCGTTTCAGGCTGTCTTGGCGTCGGCCCCGGCATAGGGTGGAATGTCGGCTCGCCGGCGCCGCTTCCTGGGCGCCGAGCGGGCCAACCTGTTGGCAATGGTCGGTTGGCACGGAATTCTTGGATTCGCCCCACAATCCTAATGGCGCCGGGGCACACCCGCAAGCAATCGAGCGCGGCGACAGCGATGCGGACGCGCAACCACGGCCTGGCCGACAAATACCGTCTATTCGTCGAGCTTTGGCGCGTAGACGTCCAAGCGTTCGGCCAGCATCCGGGCGGCGCTTGGCAGGTCTCCGTTGACGCGGCATCGGGCGGCGGCCGATAATCGCGGCTTTCGCACGATTGCAACGATCCGCACCGGCCCCAGCGACGAGCCATGAAGATCATCCGCTATCTCGACCGCCAGGGCCAAATCGGTTTCGCGGCCCAACAGCCCGACGGCGCGGCGCGCGAAATCACGGGCGACCTGTTCGGCAGCTATCGGGTGACGGACCGCGCGGCCGACGTCAAGAAGTTGCTCGCCCCGGTGGCGCCCCCGGCCATCCTCTGCATCGGGCTCAACTATCGGCGCCATGCGGCCGAGGGAAAGGCGCCGATTCCCAAGTGGCCGGTGCTGTTCATCAAGTCTCCAAGCGCCGTCCAGAACCCGGGCGATCCGATCCTGCTGCCCCGGCAACTCAGAAGCGACCAGGTCGACTACGAGTGCGAGCTGGCCGTGGTGATCGGCCGGCAGTGCAAAAACGTTTTGCGCGAAGAGGCGCTCGACTACGTGCTCGGTTACACCTGCGCCAACGACGTGAGCGCCCGCGACTGGCAAAAGGAGATGGGGGGCAGCCAGTGGTGTCGCGGCAAGACGTTTGACACATTTTGCCCGCTGGGGCCGTGCCTGGTGACGCGCGACGAGATCGCCGATCCGAATTCGCTGGCGATCAAGACGATCCTCAACGGCGAAGTGATGCAGGACTGGAACACCGGCGACATGATCTTCGACGTGCGGGCGCTTGTCGAGTTTTTGAGCGGCAGCACGACGCTGCCGGCCGGCACCGTGATTCTGACCGGTACGCCGCACGGAGTGGGGATGGCCCGCACGCCGCCTGTCTGGCTTAAAGACGGCGACACGGTGACGATCGAGATCGAAAAGATCGGGTCGCTGACGAATCCGGTGCTCGACGAGCCGCTCTGAAGGCTGAGCGGGCGCGCCGGGCGCCGGACTTTCGCGGTTTGGAGCCTCGCCGCGGCCCGCCCGGGCAGCGGTCTATCCGATTCGTCCGCGAAAAAGTATCTTAGTGGACGAGCACGAAGGCCCCTGGAACGGCCTTTTAGCTGGCGACGTTTGCGGCCTGTGGTGGGCTCCGCGGCCGGCAGAGTCCGCGGGGCCGATCGGGCCAACCCCCCAACCGAACCAGGATCCATGAACGAACCCCTACGCCCGATCATCGTGCCCCGCGAGTTTTTGCGCGAGTGCCGCAAGTCGATGTTCGTCCGCAAGATCGCCGACTCGACCGGCGTGGCGATGAACGGCGGCAGCCTGCTGATGCGAACGCTGATCTTTCGCCGCCTGCTGCTCGGCGGCGTGCTTGAGCCCGACGAGAAATTCGTGGGGCTTTTGGTCCCGCCGTCGGCCGGGGGAATCCTGGCCAACGCGGCCGTGACGCTGTGCCGGCGGGTGGCCGTGAATCTCAACTACACGGTGTCGTCCGAAACGCTCAACTACTGCATCGCCCAATGCGGCATGCGCCACGTGCTGACCAGCCGGCGGTTCATGGAGCGGTTCAATTTCAAGCTCGACGCCAAGCTGGTGTATCTCGAGGATCTGCGGGAGCAAGTGACGCTCGCCGACAAGCTCATCTGCGCGGCGGTCGCCTATACCGTGCCTTCGGTCATCCTCGAGCGGTGGCTGGGCCTCGACACGATCAAGCCCGACGATCTGTTCACCATCATCTATACCTCCGGCTCGACCGGCATGCCGAAAGGCGTGATGCTGTCGTACGACAACATCGGCACGAACGCGGCCGCGATCGAGCGAATCCTGCAGCTCGACGCCCACGACGTCGTGTGCGGCATTCTCCCCTTGTTTCATTCGTTCGGTTTCACCGTGACGCTATGGTCGGTCTTGGCGCTGCGGGTGAAAGGGGTTTATCACTTCAGTCCGCTCGACGCCAAAGTGATCGGCAAATTGTGCCAGGACAACAAGGTCACGATCCTGGTTTCGACGCCGACCTTCTTGCGCTCCTACATCCGCCGCTGCGCGCCGGAAGAATTCGCCAGCCTGGAGCTGGTCGTCACCGGCGCCGAAAAGCTGCCCGGCGAAGTGCTGGAAGCGTTCGAGGAGCGGTTTGGCATTCGCCCGATGGAGGGCTACGGCACGACCGAGCTGTCGCCGGTGGTTTCGGCGAACGTTCCTCCCAACCGGGCGATTGGCGGCGACACGACGCTTGCGCGCATCGGGAGCGTGGGCAAGCCCGTTCCCGGCGTCGCCGCAAAAATCGTCGATCACGAAACGGGAGAGGATCTCGAGACCGGCGAAACGGGAATGCTGTTGATCAAGGGCCCCAACGTCATGCAGGGCTACTACAAAATGCCCGAACAGACCGCCAAAGTCATGCGCGACGGCTGGTACGTCACCGGCGACATGGCGTTTTTGGACGAGGACGGCTTCATCCACATTACGGGCCGCTTGAGCCGCTTTTCCAAGATCGGCGGCGAAATGGTGCCGCACATCCGCGTCGAGGAGCTTTTGCAAACGATCATCTCGGACGACGAAGAAAAACTCGCCGTGGCCGTCACCGCCGTGCCCGATGCGCGCAAAGGCGAACGCTTGATCATCCTCCACCTGCCATGCGACAAATCGGCCGACGAGATAATCAAGGATCTCACGGCCGCCGGGCTGCCGAACCTGTGGATTCCCGACAAGGAGAACTTCTACCAGGTCGACGAGATTCCCCTGCTCGGCACCGGCAAGCTCGACTTGCAGGCGGTCAAGCAACTGGCCGAGGAGCGCGTCATGGGCGGCGCCGGCGCCGCGAAGGGCTGAGCGCTTCGGAAAAACGCCGCGTCCGATATCTTGGGACCGCCTTGGTTGGCTACCGGCGGGGCGGGATGCGGGGACGAGTGTTCTTGCTGAAGGGCATGGCGACCGAGGTTTGAACCGCCGTGCGGCTTTCGGCTTTTTCGCCGACTTGCCGCGATAGCTCGGCGAAGCGCTCGCGCACCTCGGGCTCGACGCTCTCGAGCTTGCCCGCCAGCCGCTGCATGCCGCGGGAATTCGCCTCCGCCGTGCGCGAAACGGTGCCCAGGAAAGCGGCCGTCTCGACAAAGTTGTAATCGGCCGCGCGGTGCACCAGCACTTGCAGCGTCTTGGCCAGCAATTCCACGCCGGCGTGATCGATCTCGATGAACGTGTCCATCCGGCTGGTGACGTGGTAGCGCCCGTCGGTTTCCTGCATGTAACCGCTCTTGAGCAGCAGCACGCAGCGCGCCCGCACCGGACGGCTGAACAGGGGCCCGTTGTAGGATCCCTCGGCGTAGATGACCTGGGTCTCGTGGTCGCTGTAGCAGTACTTCACGCGGCACAGCGTGCCCTCTTTGTCGCTGGCCTGGAACGTGTCGGGGCCGGTGCGCGCAAGCGCCACGTTGCTGATCTTCATCGCTTCCCAGATGCCGACCACCACCTCGGGATGGCGGACCAGGAATAAATACATGTCGGGGTCGCAATCGATCACCTGGATCGGCAGCCGTCGATAAATGCTGGCTCCAGTCAGGGTGGCGGCGACTTTGTCCCGCAATTCGGGATCGAGTTGATCCAGGGGGATCGAGCGAACGGCGTCGTTGCGCGCGGCGCGGCTCGAAGTGGCCTGGTCCGCGCCGGCGGCCGCGGCCGCGTGGCCCAGCGCGACGACCAGGCCGAGCGTCCAGGCGAGTCGCCGGATCGCCGTTCGACACGGATGCTTTTTCACCCGAACGTGCGCGCGGGTGGACCGCCCAACCAATCGCCCTGGCATGATTCCCCCCAAACCGAATCCTGGCAGACTGCCTTGACCCGCGTGCATCGAGCGGGCGGCGGCCGTCGTGGTCGGCTGTGCCGACGTTAGAAGTTTTTCGGCTCGGGGAAGCGGCCGAGGCGAGACAAAGTTTTTCTGCCCCCGCGCGATGGCTGCTGGCAGCTAGCGGGCCGAGCGGTCGGCCAGACTCTGACGGTTAGGAAACTTCTGGCGCGGCGGGAAAGATCGCCCGTGCCGCGAAGAATGAGCGGCCGTTACCGCCGCTGGGTTTCGAGCAGCGCGACGCGCTGCACGCTGATGTGCTGGCGTTTGAGGTCGGTCAGATAGCCGCGCTGGCCGTTGACCCCTACGCGTTTGTCGACGAAGGGCCGTAGATTGACGCCCGGAGCGGGCGTGACAAAAGACCGCACCGCGCCCGACTCGTCGAGCAGCGCGTACTGCGGGCCGCCGGTTCCCTGGGAAACGACGGGCGAGAGTCGGCCGACGCCGTCAAACGACGCGTCTAGGGCGCTTTCGGATGCGGCGACCGCCGCGCGATTGGTCCGCTCCCGCGCCGCGTCGCCGAGCGCGTCGTGGCGCCGCTTGATGTCGTCGAAACGCGCCAGCTTGTCGAGCAACACGCGCGCCCGGCCTCGTTCGAGCGAACCTTGGGCGGCGTGCACGGCACGCTCGGCCCGCTTGTGCAGCTCTGCCAACGACCACTGCGAGATGTCCTGCGCCACGATGGCCGATAGTTCCATGTCGATGTGTTCCAGCTCGCGCAGCCGGGCCAGCTCGCGCAGCCGGGCCAGGTCGCCGGCCATATGGGCGCGAATGCCAGGGTCGTCCCGGTCCTCGGGCTCGTCCTCGTCGCCGCCGGCGAGACGCACGTGGCCGTCGTCAGTCCAGCCGGCGCCGGCTTCGCGCTCGTCCTCGGCCAGGTCGCCAGGCAGCTCGCGGTCGACGTACTTGGCAAAAACCCAGCGGAACTCGCCCGCGGGGGGCGCGATCTTGCACCACGGCGAGTCGCCCGTGGGCGGTTCCACGAGCTCGACCTTTTCGTCCCGCGCAAGCCGCACCTGGATCACGTCGCGCACGTCGCTAATCGCGCTGCCCACCCGCGCCACGACGCGCTCGCTGTTGACCACCGCCACTTCGTCGTCCAGCGCGTCGAGATGGCGCGATGAAACCCAGGAAAAACTGTTTCGGGGCGGACGGATGGCCAGCCAGCCGCCCGGGTCGTGCCTGTAGACCTCGACCGGTTCGCCCTTTTGCAGTTTTTCGGTCGGGTAGTAGTCGCGCCCCGGCCCGCTGCGGACGTAGACGTCGCCGGTGTTGACGTACGCCACGTACGGAAAATCGAGGCCGAGCGCCAGCGCGGCAGGAAGCATCGAAAACACGGCCGCGGCGCCCATGCGCCGCCACATGATACGATGTAGGGACACGGCTTGCTGGTCCGAACGAACCCTAGAAAGGGAGGAAAATGGGAGGCGATTTGTAGCCGAATCGGCCGCGGCCCTCAAGGGCAATTGGGCCGCGGGGGCGTGCTAGGGTGCAGCCTGCGGTTTGCAGGGTTTCTGAAATTGGTTACAAGGTTGGGATTG
>JBBDNV010000105.1:0-20969 GCA_040877415.1 Pirellulales bacterium | reverse complement strand
TGAGAATGCAGTGCGAAAAGCCGGGCCTGGTGCCGGTCTACTACAACTGGCTCGGCGAGAATCGCTCGATCGAGCTGCCCAAGCGGCTGGATTTGCGCCTGTCCCCCGGCCAGGCCGTCAGCGGAGTCGTACAAAACGAGACCGGTCAGCCAATCGCAGGGGCCGTGGTGAAAATCTCGATGCCCATCACGTGGCCCAAGCTCGACAGTTGGGTCTTTCATGGGGCCGAATTGAAGACCGATGAAGCGGGTCGATGGCATTGGTCGAGTGCGCCCGCCGATCTCAGCCCGCTCGGCGTGCGCGTCACTCATCCCGACTACATCGACGGATTCGGAACCTTTCAGGGCCGCGATAGCCTGGCCGTGCTCAAGCAGGGCTTGAGCGTCTCCGGACGCGTGACCGACGCCGACGGAAAGCCGATCCGTGACGCCGTGGCCCGCGCGGGCTTCGACCACTTTGGAACCAACGAACCGGTGAGCCATACCGACGAAAACGGCCGTTTCGTGCTAGCCAACTGCAAGCCGGGCAAGTCGCTGGTAACCATTCAGGCGGACGGGTATGCGCCACAGTTTCAGGAGCTCACGATCGGCACCGCCAACGCCGAGTTGCAATTCAAGCTCGCTGGGGGCCACGTAACGCGCGTGCGCGTGCTCGACGTCGAGGGAAACCCGATCCAGGGAGCTTTCTTCTGCACCGACACATGGCGCGGCTACCGCAGTCTGGCGCTGCGGGTGGAAACCGACGCCGAAGGCCGCGCGGAGTGGAAAAGTGCCCCACCCGACGCTGTGTTGTGCGATATCTTCAAGACAGGCTACATGAGCATTCGTCGCCTGCCGGTCCAAGCCGGCAATGACGAAGTCGTGATCACCCTGCCCGACGAATTGATCATCACCGGCAAGGTGACCGACGCCGTCAGCGGCCAGCCGATCGGGGAATTTGGCGTTCGCGAAGGCATGGTGTTCCAGAATTCCGACCAGGTTTACTGGTCGCGCGACGAAGCCCCAAAATACAGCGGCGGAACTTATCGCTTCCGATTTGACGAGCCCAAGCGCGAGCACCTGCTGGAGTTCGTCGCCGACGGCTACAAGCCGGCCCAGTCGCGCCGCTTCAAATCGACCGACGGCCAGCAGACCTTGGACATCGAACTTCAGCCGGGCAGCGGTCCCGGCGGCGTCGTGCTATTGCCCGGCGGCGAGCCGGCCGCCGGCGCCGAAGTCGGCATGGCCACGAAACAGACCAGCGCCTACCTGTCCGGCGGCCGATTCCATCGCAGCGGCAACGGCGCCGAAATCGTCACCACCGACAAATTGGGCCGCTTCACGCTCACTCCACGCGACGGCAAGTCGTTCTACCTGATCGTCGTTCACGACGTCGGCTATGCGCAGGTCACAAGCGACGAATTCGCCAAATCGAATGAAATCAAGCTGCGGCCGTGGGGACACATTGAAGGCCGCGTCATGCTGGGCCGCGAGCCCGACACGAATCGCACCGTTTCGTTCTGGCCTAAGCGCGAAGACAGTTATGGCTTCGTGTTCACCAATGACTACTCGACAAAGACCGACGCACTCGGTCATTTTCGTTTCGACCGTGTCATCCCGGGGCCAGGCTACGTCGCGCGGGTCGTCATCGTCGAGTTTATCAATAGCTGGCAGAATACGCCCAGTTGGCAAGTGCCCGTCGAGGTGCCGTCCGACGACACCGTGTCGGTCATGATCGGCGGCACCGGCCGGCCCGTTACCGGACTGGTGAAGCTCGATCGCCAGCCCGACGTCGCCGTCGACTGGACCACCAACGAGCCGGTGACGATCAACCTCCAGGAAGAAAAGACCGAGCCGCGCACCTATTTCCGCTGCGCCGCCAGCATCGACAGCCAGGGCAGGTTCCGAATTCCCGACGTTCCGGCGGGCAAGTACAAGTTGACGATTCCCGTGAACAACCCGCCGACGCCAAACGCCTGCGGCGCCGGAGACGCGATCGGCCGCGCCACGCTCGACTTCGTCGTGCCGCCGATGACCGACAATCGCAGCGACGAGCCGCTCGATTTGGGCACCGTGACGGCCACGCTTTTCGATACGCTCGAAGTGGGCGAAGAAGCGCCCGATTTCGTGTTGGCCGGGCTTTCCGGTGGGACCGTCCGCTTGAGCAAGCTGCGCGGCAAGCTGGTGGTGCTCGATTTCTGGGCCACCTGGTGCGGGCCGTGCCTGGCCGAAATGCCCGCGCTGGGCGATATCCAAAAGCAGTTTGGCGGCAATCCGCGATTCGCGATGATTTCTCTGGCGTGCGATCAACAGCCCGAGCCGGCTCGCCGCTATGTCGAGGAAAACGCGCTCAACTGGACGCACGCCTTCGCGGGGGCGGCCGGCGCGGGGATCGGGGGCGTCGCCGCGAAGTACACCGTCCGTTCGCTGCCGGGGACGTTTCTCGTGGGACCCGACGGCCTTGTGCTGGCGAAAAACCTGCGCGGCGACCAGTTGAAGCAAGCGGTTGCCGCCGCGCTGGCCGACGACAAGTTGTTTGAAGCCGCGAAAAATGTTACGCCGCCGGCACGCTTCCCGGTCGTCCGCTTCAAGCCGGACACCAATGCTCCGGCTCCCGCCGAAAAGCCGGCGATCCTGGTGATGGACGATGCCGATCCGGACTACGACGAAAAGGGCTATTTCCAAGGCAAAGAAGGCCAGCCCCGCCACGACGCCTTGCGGGCGTATTCCAACGAGGGCGCCGAGCTGTGGGCCATCGCCGACCTTAACACTTGCCAGTCGGTCAGCGGGGCCGAACCGCTCGCCGTCGACTACGATCGCGCGCGCATCTACGCCACGGAACAACTGGGCAATCGGGTCACAGCGATCGACTTTCGAGGCCGAAAACTTTGGCAGGTCGAGAAAATAGATGTCGATACCCTGGCCGTGGATCCAAAGACCGGCTACTTGTGGGCGAGCGGCGGCTCGAGTCTCAACCAAGGCGAAACCGTCGTGCTCGATGCCGAGGGCAACGAAGTGGCCGCGTATCCGTTCCGCGGCATCGATCTCGCGTATGATCCCAAAGCCGACGCGTTTTGGCTGGCCGGATACGAGATTATGCAACTCGATCGGAAGGGGCAAGTCCGGTTTCGCTTCCCGGTCGAAGGATGGTGCCACGCTTCAATGGCGCTCGATCCGACCGACGGCGGCGCCTGGCTCGCAGAACGGAAGCACCCGGACGTGGCAGACAGTCACAACCGCCTGTGGCACGTCGACGCCAAAGGCAAGGTGACCAGGAAAGTCGAGCTGGGCGACTTCAGCCCAATGAGAATTACGCGCGACCCCACGAGCGGCGACCTGTGGCTTTGCGGCTATCCGCGCCAGCTCAGGCGCGTTACGGCAAACGGCGATCTGAGAGAACCCTTGCCGATCGAGGCCAACAGCATCGCGTTTGGCCGCGCCGATTCCGGCCCATGGGTGACCACCGAGACGGAGCTTTTGAAGCTGGACGCCGACGGCAAGACGCTCTGGCGTCATCCGTTCCAAAGGCCCTCCATGCAAATCTGGCTGACGGCCTTTTGACGCCGCCTGCCCAAACTCCACTTCGGGTTCGCGGCTTGTTTTCCGCCGTCGAGGCGGTAAGGTAGGGTTCTTTGGGCCCGCGTTCCCCCCTCGGGCCGCGCGCGCCCGCGCTACCATGGATGCCAGAGGATAAAACTTCCGCAGCAACCCCGGCCACTTTACGATGATCAACTCAATCCCCCGACTGTTACTAGTGAGCGGAATCGGCATGTGCGTGATCAACATTTCGATGGGTCGCGGCTTGGCGGCGGACAAGCCGGCCAACCCCGACGCCGCAGCCCGCGCGTTTGCTGAGCGGTATGAGGCCGAGGTGCGGCCGCTCGAGATCGCCCTGAACCTCGCCTGGTGGCAGGCCAACACCACCGGCAAGGATGAAGATTTTGCGGCCAAGGTCGCAGCCGAGAACAAGTACAACGAGGCGCTGTCAAACCGCGCGCGATTCGCCGAGCTCAAGACGATCAAGGAATCGACCGTCAAGGACCCGATCCTGGCCCGGCAAATCGACGTCTTCTACCGCATTTATCTGGAAAAACAGGTCGACCCCGAGTTGCTCAAGCGCATCACGTCGAAGGCCAACGAGATCGAGCAGGCCTTCAACGTCTATCGCGCCAAGCTCGCCGGCCGCGAGATCACCGACAGCGAAGTACGCCGCATTCTCAAGGAATCCAAGGATTCGAAAGAGCGGCAGGCCGTCTGGGAATCGAGCAAGGGCGTGGGCGCAGCCGTCGAAAAGGATCTGCGCGAGCTGGTCGAGTATCGCAACGAAGCGGCCCGCAAGCTCGGCTTCAAAAATTTTCACGCCATGAAGCTGTACCTCAGCGAACAGGATCAACAGCAGGTGCTCAAGCTGTTCGACGAGCTCGACCTCCTGACGCGCGAGCCGTTTGCCAAAGCGAAAGCCGAGATCGACGTCAAGCTGGCCGATTATTGCGGCATTCCCATCGACGAGCTGGCGCCCTGGCACTACCAGGACCCGTTTTTTCAAGAGGCGCCGGCCGTCTCGGAAGTGAGCCTCGACAAGGCCTTCGCGGGTGCCGACATCCTGGCCATCTGCCGCAAGTTCTATGACGGCATCGGGTTGCCGATCGACGACGTGATCAAGCGCAGCGACCTTTACGAAAAGCCCGGCAAAAGCCCGCACGCCTTCTGCACCGACATCGACCGCACGGGCGACGTGCGCGTGCTCGCCAATATCGTCCCCAACGAATACTGGATGGGCACGATGCTGCACGAGCTGGGCCATTCGGTCTACTCGAGCAAGAACATTCCGCGGACGTTGCCCTATGCGCTGCGCTCCGACGCCCACATTCTCTGCACCGAAGGCGTCGCCATGATGTGGGAGCGATTCAGCAAAAGCGGCGAGTGGCTGCAGGCGATGGGCGTGTCGATTTCCGATCCCCAGGCATACAGCAAAGCCGGGGCCGAGATGCGCCGCAATCAACTGTTGATCTTTTCCCGCTGGTGCCAGGTGATGCTGCGCTTCGAGCGCCAGATGTACGCCAATCCCGGGCAGAACCTGAACGACTTGTGGTGGAGCCTGGTCGAAAAATACCAGCTCATCAAGCGCCCCCAAGGGCGCGACGCCCCCGACTACGCGGCCAAGATTCACGTCGTCTCGGCGCCGTGTTATTACCACAACTACATGATGGGCCAACTGTTCGCCTGCCAGGTTCACGCCACGATTGCCCGCGAGGTGCTCGGCGCGTCCGACGTGCCGAACGCTTTTTACACGGACAACAAGAACGTGGGCGAATACATGAAAACGCGCGTTTTCGCCCCCGGCGCGACCCTGAGCTGGAACGAGCTGACGCGATTCGCCACCGGCGACGATCTGAAAGCCAAAGCCTTCGCCGCCGAGTTCAGCGCGAATTAGGCGAGGCGGCATTCGAGCCGCAACGCGGCGATCGTTAATAGCCGGGGGCGATGAGCCCCCGGTATGCTATTTGGATGGGCGTACGCTGCCCGGTCTGCCCTGGTTTGAAGGCTTCGGCGTTGACTTAGGCTGCTTGAGTTTCTTTTTCTCTTTTCGTCGGTCTTTGTTTCCCATGGTAGTTTGCGATCCTTTCTTGGAACGAATTAAAGAACGAGTTTAAGGGGTCGAACGAGCCCTTGGTGTACACCTCGTCGGTCGGATAGGTGTAACTGCCCGGGCCGTTGTCGTCGCCGACGGGGTCTTTGAACGAAATCGTATCCACCTGCCCAGCGGCAACGGCTGGGGTCAAGATAAGCGCCGTCAGGCCCAGCGCCAGGCAATTTGCAATGCGGTTCATGGTTTGTGCCTCTTCACCGATGGATATGGATTTACTCCTTCGACCCGAATTCCCAGATGGCGAAGCCTCGGGCGGCCGAAAACCGAGTCTACCCATTCGAGCTGAGCCAGTCCATGCTTTCTCGGTCATGGTGAACTCGTGGAATGGTATGAATCCCGGTCGGCGCAGGTGCGCCGTCGATGATCATGGCGATATTTCCCGATTGATGCCTCCGTCCCTCGACGGAGAATTGCGGCCCCCCCTATTCTTGCCAGCGCGGGCCGCGTCCATGAAAATGGCCGGACGCGGCCACTTCCACGAAAACCCAAACGGCACGACGCACTCATGCTCGCCAAGCTCCGCACCTTTTCGCTGGTGGGTATCGAGGCGCTGCCGGTCGAGGTCGAGGTCGACGTTTCCCCCGGCGCGCTGCCGAAAACCATTCTGGTCGGACTGCCCGAGGCCGCGGTCAAGGAAAGCACGCATCGCTGCGAACGGGCGATGGTCAACTCGGGCTACCTGCGGCCCCACGATCGGATCGTGATCAACCTGGCCCCGGCCGAGCTGCCCAAGCAGGCGGCTTCGTTCGACCTGCCGATCACGCTGGGCATCCTGGCCGGCAGCGGGCAGATTGCCTCCGATCTTTTCGATCGCTACGCGGTGGTGGGCGAATTGGCGCTCGACGGAGCGACGCGGCCCACGCGCGGCGCGCTGTCGATGGCCATGGCCGCCGCTCGTCAAAAGGGACTCAAGGGGCTCGTCGTTCCCACCGCCAGCGCCGCCGAGGCGGCCGTGGTCGAGGGCATCGAAGTGATCGCCGTATCCAGCCTGGCCCAGACCGTGGCGTTTTTCACCGGCGCGATCGAGATCGATCCCACGCCGCCGCGCTTGAGTGAGTGGTTCGCCGAATACTCCGCTTACGACGTCGATTTTGCCGATGTGCGCGGGCAGGAGATGGCCAAACGCGCCGTCACCATCGGCGCGGCCGGCAATCATAATCTGCTGATGCTCGGCCCGCCGGGATCCGGCAAGACGATGCTGGCCAAGCGCGTGCCGACGATCCTGCCGCAACTAGGCGCCGCCGAATCGATCGAAACCACGCGCATCTACAGCGCCATGGGTTTGCTCAAGCCCGGCCAGCCGCTGTTGGCCACGCGGCCCTATCGGGCCCCGCATCACACGATCAGCGAGGCGGGCCTGGTCGGCGGCGGCTCGACGCCCACGCCCGGCGAAATCAGCCTTTCGCACAACGGCGTTCTGTTCCTCGACGAGTTGCCCGAGTTCAACCGCCGCACGCTGGAAGTGCTCCGCCAACCCCTGGAAGACGGCAACGTGACGATCTCGCGGGCCCTGTCGAGCACGACGTTTCCGGCCAGCTTCATGCTGATCGTGGCGCTGAATCCTTGCCCTTGCGGCTATCGCAACGATCCGCGCCGCGATTGCCACTGCACGGTGCCGCAGATCGAGCGTTACATGGCCAAGATCTCGGGCCCGCTGCTGGACCGCATCGACATTCAGATCGAAGTGCCCGCCGTTCCGTTCCGCGAGCTTTCGGCCCGCACGCCCGGCACGTCCAGCGCCCAGATGCGCGAAAGCGTGCTTGCCGCCCGCGACGTCCAGCGCCAGCGATTCGCCGGCAGCGCGACCCGTCAAAACGGCCAGATGACCCACCGCCAGACCCGCACTTTCTGCCCGCTCGACGAGCCCTGCATGAACCTGTTGCGCGCCACGATGACCGAGCTCGGCCTGTCGGCCCGCGCCCACGACAAGATTTTGCGCCTGGCGCGCACGATCGCCGACTTGGATTCGGCGGAATCAATCACGCCCGCCCACATCGGTGAGGCGATCAACTACCGCACGTTGGATCGGAGCCTGTGGTCGTAGTTAGGACCGAGGTGTTGTCGGCTTCAAGCGACAACAAATGGATTTCGCCCGAAACAATTAGATTGACATTTCCACCAACGAGGGGTAAGTTGACCGCCAAGGGCTGACCCGTACCGGAACTACGGGCAGGCCCAAACGGGGACTAGGGGCAGCTCCGAACAGGAGCGGGGGAAGAGGCAATGATACGTTCATTTCATACCGCCAGATTGGCGGCCAAGGGCAGATTGTCCACATTCTCAGGCCCGGCTTGGCATCGGGCCCGCATCGAGCCGCTCGAATCGCGCTCGTTGCTGACAGCCTCGGTAATCGCCGTCGACACGTTTGACGACGTGCTCAATCCCAACGACGGCCTGACTTCGCTCCGCGAGGCCATTCTCGCGGCCAACGCTTCCGCCGGCAGCGACGAGATCCAGCTTGCCGTGGGCACGTACGCGCTGAGCATCAAAGGCGCAGACGAAGATGCCGCCCTAAGGGGCGACCTGGACATTGTCAACAACGGCAGCGTCAAGATTCTCGGCGCCGGTGCCGCAACAACGACGATCGACGCCGCCGGGCTGACTATTGTGCCAGGGAGCGGCGACCGCCTCTTCGACGTGCAGGCACACGCCGTGCTGGAATTCGAAGGCTTGACGCTAACCGGTGGCAGCGCACCGCTATCGGGAGCCTTTACTAGCGTGGTCGGCGGAGCGATCCGCAACACCGGCGGCCAAGTGATCGTCACCGGCAGCACGCTATCGGGCAACTCGGCAAACGCTTCCGGCGGGGGCATCTATAACACCGGCAACGGCCAAGTGACAATCACCGACAGCACAGTATCGTGCAACTCGGCGGGCTACGGCGGCGGCATCTACAACTCCGGCAACGGCCAAGTGACGATCACCGACAGCACGCTGTCGGGCAACACCGCGCGCGACAACGGCGGAGCGATCTTGAGCTACAACGGCGGCCCGGTGACCATCGCCGACAGCACACTCTCGGGCAATGCGGCCGACGACAACGGCGGAGCGATCTACAGCTCCAACCGCGGCCCGGTGACCATCACCGGCAGCTCGCTCTCGGATAACTCGGCTGCCATGGTCGGCGGCGCTATTTACAACGGCAGCCAGTTGACGATCATCGGCGGCACCCTCACGGGCAACTCGGCCGTTTGGGGTGGCGGCATCCACAACACCTTCGGCGGCCAAATTACGATCACTGGCAGCACGCTCTCGGACAACACGGCGAGCGACCGCGGCGGCGCGATTCATAACAGTAATGGGCTCCAGCTAACGATCACCGACAGCACGCTTTCAGACAACACGGCGCGTACCGGCGGCGGGATTTACAACCAAAGCAATGGCGAGACGACGATCGTCGACAGCACGCTGTCCGGTAACACAGCGAATTCCGACGGCGGCGGGATCTTTAACGTCGGCGCCGGCAGTCTGTTGGAGATCACCGGCAGCGCGCTCTCGGAAAACGCGGCGGGCTACGGCGGGGGTATCTATAACGCCAACAGCGGCCAGGTGACAATCACCGACAGCACGCTCTCGGACAGCACGGCCGACACTGGCGGCGGCGGGATCTTCAACGCCGGCAGCGGCCAAGTGACGATCGACGGCAGTACTCTGTCGGCCAACACCGCAAATTCCGACGGCGGCGGAATATTTAACGCCACGAGCGGCACGGTGACGTTGACGAATAGCACGCTGTCGGGCAATGCGGCGAACTCCTTCGGCGGCGGCATCTACAACGTCTATGCAGGCAGCCAGGTGACAGTCCACCACAGCACGATCACCGGCAACCGCGCCGACGCTGACGGAAACGGCTTCGGCGCCGGCGGCGGACTGTACCAGGCAGGCGGCACCACAGCGGTGCTGGATCACACGATCGTGGCCGGCAACTTCCGCAAGCCTGCACTCTACAATACCGCCAGCGACATCGAGTTGGACACCCCCGGCCTGATCAACGCGGCCAGTTCCTACAACCTCGTTGGTGATCCGGCCACGGCCGGTGGGCTCACGCACGGCATCAACGGTAACATCGTGGGCAACGGCCTCGGCAACCGGCTGCCCGCGATACTGATTCTCGACACCACGCTGGCGGACAACGGCGGACCGACGTTGACCCACGCGCTCGTAACCGATAGCCCGGCCCTCAACGCCGGCGATCCCATATTCGATCCGAACGCCTTCAATCCGCCCTTGCTGTACGACCAACGAGGCCCCGGTTTTCCACGCGTCAACGATGGCCGCATCGACATCGGCGCCTATGAAGGATTGGCCAATCCGCTGCCGGTCGGTGGCGTCATCGTGGTCGATCTGTTCGAGGATAGCAGAGCAGCCGACGGGCTGTGGTCGCTGCGCGAGGCCGTCATCTATACCAACACGCATCCCGGCGATTTCGAGATCCAGCTTGCCGCCGGCACGTACGCGTTGACCATTCAAGGCGATGATGAAAACGCCGCGCTGACGGGCGACCTGGATATTCTAGGCAATGGCAGTATCACGATTGTCGGTGCCGGAGCCGCAACGACGACCATCGACGCCTCCGGCCTCGTGGAGGGGGACCAGTCCGACCGTATCTTCGACGTCCATAATGCGATGCTCCGACTTGAAGGCCTGACGCTCACCGGCGGAGCGGCGGGGTTGTTTGGTGGAGCGATCTTGATCAGCGGCGGCCAGGTGACGATCACCGACTGCAACCTCTCCAACAATTTCGCGGCTGCCGGCGGAGCGATCAGCACCTGGCCCGGCGGCGGCCACGTGACGATCACCGACTGCACGCTCTCGACGAACTCGGCGGCTGCCGGCGGGGCGATCTTCAACGGCGCCAACGGCCAGATCACGATCTCCGACAGCATGATCTCGGAAAACGTGGGGCTTCCCGTCGACGGAGCCGGCGGGGCGATCTACAACCTAGGTGAGATGACGATCACCCGCAGCACGCTCTCGGGCAACTTGGGCCGCGCCGGCGGTGCCATCTACAATGACGACGGCCAGGTGACGGTCACCGACAGCACCGTGTCGGGCAACACGTCGTACACCGGCGGCGCAATTTCCGGCGGCGGTGAACTGACCATCACCCGCAGCAGCGTATCGAACAATTCAGGCGCCGCAGGAATCGCACACGGCGGCAGCGCAACGATCACCGACAGCATCGTGTCGGACAACTCAGGGAGGGGGATCGTCAACTTTTACGGAAGCACAACAGTCACCGGCAGCACCGTGTCGGGCAATACACTTGGAGGGATCAGCAACCGCGGCAGCATGACGATTATTGGCAGCCTGGTGTCGGACAACGTCTCAGAGCGCGACGGCGGCGGAATCTACAATAGCGGCAGCGCAACAATCATCAACAGCACCGTCTCCGGCAACTCGGCAAACGACAATGGCGGCGGCATCTACAGCCGGGCCCAAATAACGGTCCGCCACAGTACCATCGCCGGCAACCGTGCGAATGCTGACGGCAATAACAGCGGACTCGGCGGCGGGCTGTTCCTGTTTACCGGCTCCACCGCCACGCTGGAACACACGATCGTGGCCGGCAACGTCCGCGGGACTGCGCCGGGCGGAACCGCCAGCGACATTGAAGTCGGAGGCGGCCAGGTCGATCCGGCCAGTTCCTATAACCTCATCGGCGACCCGAACACTGCCGGCGGCCTCGTGCACGGCACCGATGGCAACATCGTCGGCGACGGCAACGGCAACTTGCTGGACATCAACGACGTTCTGGACACGACGCTTTCCGACAACGGCGGCCTGACCTTGACCCATGCCCTGGTGGAGAACAGTCCGGCCATCAACGCCGGCGATCCGAATTTTGCGCCGCCGCCCGACTACGACCAGCGCGGCGCCGGCTATGCCCGCGTGGTCGGTGGCCGGATCGATATCGGAGCGTTCGAGTTCGGAGCCGAGTTTCAGCCCGTCGTCGTCGGCCGGTACATCTTTTACGACGATTCGATCTTCGACGGCAACGTGCCGGGCATTAACGGCGGCGACAACGACGCCATCGCCAGCGATAAAAGCGCTCTTCTAGCGGATTCGAGCCTGGCCGGCCCGGCCAACATCACCAGCTATTCCCGCGGCATCAACGGCATCATGGTCGACATTGCCGGCTCGCATCCCGACATCACCGCCGCCGATTTCACCTTCAGCATGGGCAGCAACAATTCCCCCGGTTCGTGGGCGGCGGCGCCGGAACCTTTGGCGGTCAGCGTGCTCGCCGGCCAGGGCCTCGGCGGCTCGGACCGCGTCGAGATCGTCTGGGCCGACGGCGTCATCAAGAACACATACCTCCAAGTCATCGTGGCCGCCAACGACATCACAGGGTTGGCGGCCCCCGACGTCTTCTTCTTCGGCAATCGGATCGGCGATACATTCACCAATTCGTCGCCCACGACCTTCATAACGGGCGCTGTCGATCAGATCGAGGTCCGCGGCGCCACGCCCGCCTTCGACCTTCCGGTGACCAGCGTCCTCGATTTCGACAAGAACGGTCTTCTCGACGCGAACGATCAGATTGTTTCCCGCGGCAACACCGGGTTCTTGGCTCGCATTCAAATATCGGCGCCGCCCGCGCCGCTTCGGCGCGAAAACGAGAGTAGCGGTTCGGGAAGCGATCTCGACGCGGTGGCCGTCGCATTGGCCACGCCGGTCGGCGATGGCGACGCGGGCACGGCGCAACCCCTGGGTGTTGCGCCCTCCGCGGCGGCACCCGCCACGAGCGCGGCCCGCGTCGACCAAGCGCTGGCGGCCAATTGGTCCTTTCTGGACGACGCTCACGACGAACCGCCCGACGACGACGATGCCGATGAACTGGCCCTGATTCTCTTGGGCGACGACTGGCGCCCGGCAGGCAATTCATCGTGATCGCCGCCGGCGGCCACGCCCGAATGGGCACGAAGCTCGGCGACTAGTCGTGGCGTACGCGTTGCCGTGACGCGCTCGCTCCTCCGATATCAGCGCCGGCACCTACGCAATTGGGCAGCCGGACGCCCGAGCTCGCGTAGCTCCCGCTCCAAAAAGAGCTAGCCGATCGTCGGCAAGGGGTGACGCTACGCGGCGATTCCCTGGTATACTAACATCGCCGACTCGGGCCATCGCGTCGGCAGATCCCACCCCCTCTTGGTACAGGAATTTCAGGCGATGATCAATACAAAAGGGAAATCGGCGTCGGCGGCCGGAAGAGGGCCGCGGACCAAAGGTCGGCATTGGTTTCGGCCACGCTTTGAAACGCTCGAATCGCGCTGTCTTTTGTCGATCACCTCCGCGGTCGTCGGCCGGCACATTTTCTACGACAATTCCTCCTTCGACGGTAATACGCCGGGGGTCAACGCCGCCGGCGACAACAACGCGATTGCCCCCGACAAGTCGGCGCTGTTGGGCAACCTGAGCCTGGCCGGCCCCGCCAACGTCACCAGCTACAGCCGGGGCATCAACGGCATCGCCGTCGACATTACCGACTCGCATCCCGGCATCACCGAGAGCGATTTCCTCTTCAAAGTGGGCAGCAACAACAGTCCCGGCTCGTGGGCCATTGCGCCTGACCCTGCGCAGGTCGTCGTCCTGGCGGACGGCGGAGTAGGGGGCTCGGATCGCGTTGAGATCATCTGGGACGACAATCTCATTGACAACGCTTTTCTACAGGTCATCGTGGCCGCCAACGACAATACGGGGTTGGCCGCCAGCGACGTCTTTTTCTTCGGCAACCAGATCGGAGATACTTTTGGCAACACCCTCCCGACGAATTTCCTGACCAACGCCGCCGACGAAATCGAGGCCCGCAACAATTCGGGCTTCGGGGCGCCGATCACGAACGTGCGCGATTTCGACAGGAACAGCATCGTCAATGCCAACGACCAGATCATCGCCCGCGGCAATGCGGGCTTTATGTCGCGGATCGCAGTGTTGGTGTCGCCCCCCGCGCTAGCGGCCGAGCTGTCCGTCGACACGGGTCCGGACGGTCAATTGAACGACGACGGAATTACGATCTACCCTGGCGTTCAAGGAACCCTGACGGCGGCCACCATGGTGGCCAGCTTCAAGGCCGGGCTGAATTCCGGCCCCGTGACGTTCGACGCGCTTCCGTATCTATCGGGCGGCATTTTCGTCCTTGATTCGGACTTTGTCGAAATGGTCAACGGCGGCCCGCTCGCCGACGGGCCATACGTGGTGCACCTGAAGGGCATCGATATGGCCGGCCTAAACGCGGCGGCCGAAGTGGCCTTCTCGCTCAAAACGTATATGACCCCGCCCCAGATTCCCGACCTGGTCGCCGCCGACGATACCGGCGCGAGCTCGACCGACAACCTTACCAAGATCACCACGCCAAGGATCGACGTGGCGGCCGAAATGGGCTCGCTCGTGCGCCTGTATGTCGACGCCTCGCCGGTGGACGAAGGAACCGGCGGTCCCGGCTTGCAGTTCACGCTGGCCGCGCCTTTGGCCGACGGTCCGCACAACATCCACGTCGTGAGCCAGGACGGCGCGGGCAATTCGACCACCTCGCCCACCCTGGTGGTTACGGTTCGTACCGTTCTGCCCGCCATTTCGGCCTCGACAATCGCCACGATATCGGCTGATCTCACGCCGCACGTGACCGTCGCCGCCTCGAGCCCGCTGGGCCTGGCCAACGGCACGCTGGTGACGCTCGACGTCGATCTGAACTACGACGGCAACTTTGGCGGTGCCGGCGAAACGGCGCGCACGACGTCGACCTTGTACAACGGCGGATCGTACTTCCAGGTGACGCCCGCGCTGCCGCACGATGTCTCGGGCGCCGCGTACAACGTGCAGTTGCGGGTCCGCGTGACCGACATCGCGGGGAACGAAGGCACGAGCACGCCGATAGCGCTCAAGATCGACTCGATCGGCAACACGGTTCTGGACGCCTATGTGACGTCCAATCCCTTCCGGCCCTACACCTTCACCAAGCTTGGTGGCGGCACGACCGGCCCCGGCGCGTACATCGTCGACCTGAGGAGCTCGACGTGGCGTTCACTCACGGACGTTTTTAACCCCCTTTGGCCGGCCGAAGCGCCGGAATGGCGGCATTGGATGCAGGTCATCATTCCCAGCGGCCCGATCGAGAATTCGGCGCTACTGTACATCACGAGCGGCAACAACTCCCTCACTGCCCCCACTTCGGCGGACGCCGGTGCCGTGACCTTGGCGGGGCAATTGCACGCCGTCGTCGCCCTGCTGCCGACCGTTCCCAATCAATGGCTCGATTTCGCCAACGATGCCCCCGGCGTCCAACGCAGGGAAGACGCGATCATTGCCTACAGCTTCAACGAGTACGTCGCCCACTTTGGCGAGCCGGGGAACGGATCCTGGCCGGCCTTGCTGCCCATGGTGCAAAGCGCCGTGGCCGCGATGGACGTTGTACAGGACCTGGTGCCTGACGCCATCGTGGGTGCGGACATCGACGATTTCGTCGTCACCGGCTATTCGAAACGGGGCTGGACCACGTGGCTGACCGCCGCCATGGACGACCGCGTCCGGGCGATTGTTCCCGGCGTGATCGACGTGTTGAACATGGGCGAGCAGATGGTGCACCACTACGGGTACGGCTACACAGGCCCCGGATCGACCGACGGCTTCTCGTCGGCCTTGAACGACTACCTGGCCTTCGACATTCCGCAGGAAAGCTATGAGTTCGGAGGCCAGGAAATCGGCCGCGTTGTCGATCCTTACGCGTATCTCGACAACGGCCGCTTCGACGATCTGCCCAAGCTGCTGATCAACTCCGCCGGCGACGAGTTTTTCGTGCCCGATTCGGCCCAGTACTATTTCAGCGACATCCCGGGAACCCAGAATTACCTGCGATACATCCCCAATACGGGTCACGGCCTCAATTCGACCGATCCAACCCTCAGCACCCGCGCGTTCTTCGATGCCGTGGTCAACGGCAACCCGCTGCCGCAGTTCTCCTGGACCGTCGGGCAGGATGGTTCGATCAACGTGCAAACGGTCACATCGCCCATAGCGAACGGCGTCAAGCTGTGGCAGGCCAATTCCGCCTCGCGCGATTTCCGGAAGTCCGTGACGAACCCAACCTGGACCAGCAGCACCTTGACGGACCAGGGCGGCGGCACATACGTGGGCAACGTGACGACGCCCGGCAGCGGCGCCACGGCGTACTTCGTCGAGTTGACTTTCGACAATCCGGTAGCGGATGTGCCCGACTTCGTGTTTACCACGGAAATCAGGCTGGCCACCAATATTCCGCTGGTGCCCTGGGCGTTCTTCATGCCCACCATTCCGCCGCCGGCGGGCGAAAGCGCCGGCGGAGGCCCAGCGGGCGCCGATCTTGATGCGGTGGTCGTCGGGCTGGCGGCGACCGTCGGCGACGGCGCAGGAAGCGCTGGTTCGGGTGCTGGCGGCCTTGACGCGGTGGCGGTTTCCCTGGCAATGCCCGCGTCCGGCGGCGATTTCGAAGCGGCCGCGCAATCGTTGGTTGTTGCGCCCGCCGGGGCAGCTTCGCCGGCAAGCGCCGCTGACGTCGACCGTGCACTGGCGAGCGACTGGTCGTGGCTCGACGATGACGACGACGAGCCGCCCGCGGACGACGAAGCCGATGAGCTGGCCCTGATCCTCGTGGGCGACGACTGGCTGTAAGCGCCCAACCTCAAGTGCGCGTTACGCCAACAACTCGGACACGACTTTGGCTCCGGTCACTTCCGCGTCGGTCAAGCTGGTGGGCCGGCCGTCGTGCGGATAGGCGAGGCGGCGATGATCGAGCCCCAGCGCGGCCAAGAGCGTGGCGTGCAGGTCGTGTACGGTGACGACGTCCCGGACGGCTTCGTAGCCGAAGTCGTCGGTCGCTCCGTGGACGTATCCGCCCTTGAATCCGCCGCCGGCCAGCCACAGCGAGAATCCGCGCCGATTGTGGTCGCGGCCGTCGGCTCCCTGTGAAATCGGCTGGCGGCCGAACTCGCCGGTCCACATCACGATCGTCGATTCCAACAGTCCCCGCCGCGCGAGATCGAGCACCAACGCGGCGCTGGGCTGGTCCGTCCTGGCACACAATCCCTTCAGGCTTTCGGCGTTCTTGCTGTGCGTGTCCCACGGCTGCGAATTGAGAAATATCTGCACGAAGCGAACGCCCTGTTCCACCAGCCGCCGCGCCAAGAGGCAGCGCGTGCCGTACTCGCGCGTCGTCGGATCGTCGAGACCATACAGGCTTTGCGTTTCGGCCGTCTCGCGCGAGATGTCGAGCACCTCGGGCACGGCGGTTTGCATCCGCGCCGCGGTCTCGAAATTGGCCAGCCGCGCGGCCAGCTCGCTGTTTTCCGGGTGCCGTTCCAGGTGGGCCCGGTTGAGCTGGTCGAGGAACTGTAGCTGATTGCGCCGCGCTTCGAGGTTGGTGCCTGCGGGCGTTTGCAGGTTCAAGACGGGCGACTTGCCCGAGCGGAACGGAGTGCCCTGGCAAACGGCGGGCAGCCAACCGGCCGACCAATTGCGTTCGCCGTCGACCGGCAGACCGCCGGGATCGGACAACACGACGTAGGCCGGCAAGTTATCGTTCTGGGTTCCCAGCGCGTACGCCACCCAAGAGCCCCAGCCGGGCATTCCGGCCAGGAACTTTCCGGTGTGGATCAGCCGCAGCGCCGACTCGTGATCCACGCTTTCGGTGTTCATCGAGCGGATGAGCGTCAGATCGTCGGCCACGCGCGACGTGTGCGGCAACAATTCGCATAGCTCCATGCCGCACGATCCGCTCGGATGGAACTTAAACGGCGAACCCAGCACGTTTCCCTGCTGATTGGTGAAATGGACTTCCAGGTTGCCGCCGGGGTAAGGCTGGCCGTGATACTTGGTCAAGGCCGGCTTGGGGTCGAACAGGTCCACCTGGCTCGGCCCGCCGTGCTGGAAAAGGCAAATCACGTTTTTAGCCCTGGCAGGCACGTGCGCCGCCGTGGCCGGTCCCGGCTCTCCGGCCACCGCGCCGCTCGCCCGCGCGTTTAGCAGGTGCGCCAAAGCCAATCCGCCCAGCGAGCCGGCATAATGGCCCAGAAACACTCGCCGCGAAACGAGCGACGCCACGTCGACGATGCTTGGGTCGGTTGGGAACATATTGGCGTGCTTACTCCACGTACAGAAACGTGCTTGAGGCAAAAAGCATCTGGCAAAAGTCGGCCCAGACCTTCGCCTGAGCCTCCACCTGGCCGGCATAGTGCGCTTGCTGCGCGTTGATAAACGCCAGCGAAGCTTCCTGCTCCGCCTCCGTGGGCGCTCGGGCCACCGCCAGCAAGAACCCGCGCTCGATCCGCGCCTGCGGCGCGTCGCCCCCTTCCGCGAGCAGGCGGGCGGCAAAAAGCCGCGCTTGCTCGACGACGAACTGGGAATTGAGCAGGCTCAGCGATTGCAGCGGAATCGTCGACACCGGCCGCTCGACGCAGTTCAGCACGATCGACGGCGAATCGAACACGCCCAACAAGCTGAGCGTCTGCGTGCGCCGCTGCTGCAAGTACAGGCTTCGACGGTTCGCCCCCGGCGCGCCGGGGCCGACGACCACTTCGCCCGTCTCGTCGCGCGTCGTGGGCACATAGGGCCCGCCAAAGCGCCGATCCAGCCGGCCGCCGGCGGCCAGCATCGCGTCCCGCAGCGCTTCGGCATCCAGCCGCACGAGCGGCATCCGCCACAACAGCCGGTTATCGGGATCGATCTTAAGCGCCTCGGGCACGATCGCTCCCGACTGGCGATACACGGCCGAGTTCAAAATCAGCCGGTGGATGGCCTTTGTGCTCCATCCGCCGCCGACAAATCGGCCGGCCAGGTGCTCGAGCAATTCGGGATGCGTAGGCGGGGCGCCGCTCACGCCCAGGTTCTCACTCGTGGCGACGATGCCCGTGCCGAAATGGTGTTGCCAGATTCGGTTCACCTGCACTCGGGCCATCAAAGCCGCGGCACGCGAGTCGGCTCGGGTTAACCAGCCGGCCCACGCCAGGCGTCGCCCGGTCGATTCGGCTTCGGCGAACGGCCGTCGAACGTCGAGCCCGACGCCTTCTTCAGACAAAGCCGCCAGCGGTGCGGGCTCTACTTTTTCGCCCGGCGCGCCGTGGTTGCCGCGCTGGAGCAGGAAAACGTCGGGCGCGGTGGCAGATCGATCGGTCACCCAGGCAATCTTGTCCGGCCGCTCGCCGCGCTGCGCTTCCTTGGCTTTCACCGCGGCGGCCAGCTCCAATTGCCGGGCGCGCAATGGTTCGACGAGCTTCTTGCCCGCCTCGTCCGAGTTCTCGGCGCTGCGTTCGACCAGGACGTTGTCGACCACGAAGCTGCGCGAGCAACAATACTCGAAGCCGAAGCCGCCGTCCGGCAAATCGCCGGGCGCAAGCATGATCGTCGCCAGGTCGGGCACGCCGTCAAAAAGATGTTCCAGCCGGCAGTTGCCGTCGGCCAGTTTCGTGACACGCACTCCGTAGTTGTGCCCCGGCTTGTATTTGGCGTCTCCCAATTGCCCCTTTTGCCGCTCGTCCGCGCCCGGATAGTCGAGAAACACGGCCGCACCACCGGCCGGATTGCCGTCCACGAGCACGTTGCCGCCGGCCGTGGGGCCGTTGTCGTTGAAATCCACGAGCGCGATCAAGTACGCGATGCGCTGGGCCGGCGAGCCGCCCCTGGCCGCCTTGTCGTTCTCCAGGTCGAACGTCACCTGGATCCACTCTCCTTCCCCATCCGGCGTCCAGTCGAACGATCGTATTGTCGATATCCAACGATCGCCCGCCGCGCCGCTTTCGAGGATTTGCAGGGTGCCGTCTTTTGCAAGAGCGCCCGGCGCGACGGCCGAATCGATCCCGACGGCCGGACCACCGCCCGGCACATCGTCGCCCGGCGCGGTGTTGCTCCAACCGTCGGCAAGCGGCGGACCGTTTGCGGCGAACTCGTCGTGGAACAACACCGTGCTGGGCGGCCGGTTGGCCCGGACCCAGGCGGCGAATTCGCTTCGCAGCGTCACAATCTCGGCGTCGATCTCGCGCGAGCGCCGCTGCCACGCTTCCAGCTCGCCCGGCAGGCTCGCGTGCACGAAGCGATCGTTCGGCTTCACCCAATCTTCGATGTTGAACGCCGGATAGAAGACCGATTGCAGTCGGTAGAAGTCGCGCTGCGGGAGGGGCTCGAACTTGTGGTCGTGGCATTTGGCGCAGCCGAGCGTCAGCCCCAACAGCGATGAGGAGACGATCTGCATGCACGATTCGAGCGCGGCGTAGCGGTCGTTGCGCAGCTCTTGGGGATTGCCGTCGCTTTCGCCGGTGCCATCCTGCCCGTTGCGCAGGTAATGCGTGGCTTCCAAGAGCGGAATCATGGCCCTCGTCGCGTCCTTTCCCGGAACGAAACCGGACAATTCGTCCCCGGCCAACTGCTCGACGACGAAGCGGTCGAACGGCTTGTCGGCGTTCACCGCGCGCACCACGTAGTCGCGGTAGCGATACGCCAGCGGCCGGTCCGAGTCGGCGGCGAAGTAGCCGTTGCTGTCGGCATAGCCGGCGGCGTCGAGCCAGTATTTGCCCCACCGCTCGCCGTAGTGCGGCGAAGCCAGGTAGCGCTCGACCATCCGTCCGTAGGCATCGGGAGCCGTGTCGGTGGCAAAAGTCTCGATTTCCTCAGGCGCCGGTGGCAGCCCGGTCAGGTCGAAACTCACGCGGCGGACGAGCGTCGCCCCAAGTGCCTGGGGATTGAGCGCTAAGCCGTGGGCCTCGAGTCGCGCCAGGATGAACCGGTCGACACTCGTGCGCACGCCTGACGCGTCGTGCACGTCGGGCACCGCCGGCTCAGACAGCGGCACAAAAGCCCAATGATCGCCAGACGGGTGGCTAGTGGCCTTTTCCGGCAACCCTTCGGCACCTGCCGAAATCCAGCGCTTCACGAGCGCCTTTTCCTCCGCCCCGAGCGGATCTTCCGGAGGCATTTCGTCGGCGTCGAGCCGCTGCCAAAGCAGGCTCTTCTCGAGACTCCCCGGGATGATCGGCGCGCCGCTTTCACCGCCCCGCGCCACGGAGCCCGGCGTGCTCAGGTTCAGCTCCGCCTCGCTTTTGGCCGGACCGTGGCACTTGACGCATCGCGTCCGAAACAGCGGCAGCACGTCGCCGACGAGTTGCACCTCGCGCGCCGGTTCGGCGCCCGGCACTTGCTGGCCGCCCCATGCGATCAATGCCGCCGCGAGCCACAATTCCCGCATCGTCGCCTCGCTGAAACGTCAAATCTGCGATGCCACCGGTCGGCCCCTAGTATAACGCACCCTCGATGCGACCGTTTAGCGGGCCGTTGAAAAATGGGACTGGCTCCGAGCACGTCGCGGCGAGACCCGCGAAAAA
>JBBDNV010000104.1:0-20976 GCA_040877415.1 Pirellulales bacterium | reverse complement strand
CAATCCCAACCTTGTAACCAATTTCAGAAACCCTGCAAACCGCAGGCTGCACCCGTCATGACCGTTGACCCGCGCCCAAGGGGTCAATTCTTGAGGGTGCCCGTCAATTGCCCGCGGATTTCGGGTAAAAAACGAGCCTATCAGTAAATATAGGTTAAATGGGTAATCTGCATTGACAAAGTAAACTGCGTAATTATTATAACCTAAACAATTGATTGCTGCGCAGCATCAATGACCTGCGGGCTTGGAACGACAGCTTCCGGGCCCGTGAGATTTTAGTCCCCCAGAGAGGGAGCATGTTACCACCATGATGGACCACATTGGGGGGGTGTCACGCCACTTAGATTCCACTTTCACAAGGACACAGAAATGAAGAAGCTTGCAATTACGTGTGCATTGACGTTGTTCGCCGCCGCGGCTTCGGCCGCCGATTTGGCCGTCACGAACTCGACCCTGGGCAGCATGGGCTTAGGCAGCATGCAGCTCATGTCCGACACGGATGGCAATGCCGTTCGCGGCAAGGGTGTTCACGCGGCAGTTTGGGGCGGCAGCCAGGCGACCTGGCCGGGCGGCCAATACGCGGCGAACAACTACGAAGCCGGATCTTCGTGGGTGGGCCCAGTGGGCGCCGGGGCGCAAGGTCAGAGCCTGAGCTTCGCCGGCAATATCGAGGTCCTGTTCGCTCAGGATCCGACCGGCTCCGCGCTGCAGGTGCATGCCATTGGCGGTATTTCCGGTGGCGGCGCCAGCGCGTCTGCCTGGTAAAAACGGGGTCGACATGCTGGTCCTGTCGCCACGAAACTCGGGCGGCAGGACCAGTGGTTGACCGATCCGCCGGCGGGTCCAGCCCCGACGGCCTGGTCAAGCGAATACCGGATCGCCAAGACGAAACGACTTAAGTTCTTCTCTTCCATAAAAGGCACGGAATTGCGGATCGTCGGAACTGTGAAGGAGTGGATACTGGGTCAACCTACTGGTCCTGTCGCCCAATCACGGGGGCGGCAGGGCCAGGGTTGACCATCGGCGGCCGGACCCGCCCGCGCGGCCTGATTAATGGCCCGACGCCCGACCATCCTCGACGCCAACATGTTGGCGACCGCCGCCGCGCTTCGCGCGCAGTCGCAGCCGCCGTTCCCAACTCTTGACGCGTGTGTGCTTCCGGTCCACCTTATAGGCAGAAGGCGCAGCCCCGCTTTGAGAGGTCCGCAGTGTCGGACGAACGGTAAGGTCTGTCCCGGCCCAATCGCATGCACTCTGCCGGTTCGCATCCCGGGCGACGAGTTCTCTTGAGCCTGGCGTTCTATTTCGTCTGCGCCCTCGCGACGCACGCATCCGGACTGTGGCAGCCGATGCACGCCGACTACAGTTGCTGGCTGCGGGTCGCGCGGGATTGGCGCGCAGGCGCCGTGCTCTACCGGGAGACGTACGACAACAAGCTTCCCTGGGTGTATCGCTGGGTGCGAGCCGTCGATTCCGCCCGGCCCGAGATTTCCTGCTATCTGGCGGAAAGCGTGCTGGCCGCCGCGGGCGCCACGTTGTTCGCGGCGGCATTGAGACCGTCGTTTCCGCGGATCTCGCCGCTGGTGAGTGTTTTGTTGATTCTTTGGACGGGAACGAGCGAGACGTTTTACGGCGCGCAAACCACCGAGGCGTTTGCGCTGTGGTGCGACGTGGCGGCGATCGGCTGCTGGGCGCTGGCGGCGCAGAAAGGATCGCCCGCTTGGGCCTTCGCGGCGGGGATTGCGCTGGTTCTCACGGTGACGTTTCGCCCGCCGGCCGTTGTACACGTCATTGCCTGGCTTCCCTTCCTGTGGCTTGCGTACCGGCGTCACTCGCGGAAGGCTGCCGCGCGCAATTGCGCCGCCGCTCTGTTGGGCTCGATCGGAATGCTGGCCCTCTTTTGCCTCGATGCCGTCTCGAGCGATTGGGGAAGCGAGCTGCCGGTCGTCCTGGCGAGAAACGCCCGCTACGGTTCGCTCGTTCCGGTTGCTTGGGGGACGTCGCTGTTTACTGCCGGTGCGACGGTGGCGCGGATCGTGTTGGGCAGTCCGATCGCGCTTGTGTTCCTCGTGATGACGCTGGTCGTCTGGAGCCGCCCGCCGCGGCGGGTTCCCTTGCCGCGGAAATGTTGGATTCTGGCCGCGATCCTCTGGTGTGGGGCGGCGCTGGCCGGAGCGTGGCCCGGTGGCCGACATTACGCGCACTATTATCACCTGCTGTGGCCCCCGCTCGCGCTGCTTGCGGCGTTATGGCTGTGCCGGGCGTGGGATGTCACGTTTTCGAAACGAGTACAGGAGAAATTGATCGTCGGCGTGGCCGCCGGTTCGATCATCGTCGCCGTTTTGCAGCAAACCTATTCGGCGGCCAGGGCCTATCGAGATGATGCGCAGGGGCAACGTCCTCAAACGGCGGTTCTCGAGGCCGCCCGTTTCCTCAGGCGGGCGACCAGCGATACCACGCCGGTCGTCGTCCACGTATGGTTGGATGGGGCGGAGCTGTATTGGCGCGTGCCGCGACCCGCGCCTTCCTTCGCGATCCCGCACGTGCTCCCGCGGGAATTGTTCGACCAGTGGGCCGCGGCCACGCTGGCGCATCCGCCCGAGTTCATCGTCTGGGACGGTACGCCCTGGCAAGGGGTCGACGGCCCGCCGAATCCCGTCGTCGCCGAACGATTCAAGCTGCTGCTGGCTCAGGAGTACCGCCGCGTCGAGCGCTACGGCGAGTTGTCCGTCTTCCGGCGCAACAGCAACCCCAACTGAATCGGTTCAGGTGCAAGCCGTTAAGCCCAAGCTCTCTGGCCGCCGACTCTGGGCGATCCGCCTGGCCATGGTGGCGGTATCGTCGTTCGTGGGGCTGCTTTTGGCCGACCGGATCGTGGGGCTCGTCGCCCAAACCTCCCTGCGGCACCGGCTGCGCTTGGCTCCCAACTTGTCGTATCGGCACCGTTCCACCGAATTCGACTACGTGTTCCACTCGAACTCGCGGGGCCTGAGGGGACCGGAGATTCCTGTTGCCCGCCCTCCCGATACGTATCGGATCGCCATTCTCGGCGATTCCTTTGTCGCCGGATTCGGCGTCGCCGACGACGAAGTAATGACGGCGCGTTTGGCCGGGCTGCTTGCCGGGGCCAATGGCGCCTCGCCCGAGACGCCCGACAAATCGACCGTCCCCAAGCGCGTTCAGGTGATCAACCTGGGACGCGTCGGCACGAGCACGATTCGCGAGTTGGAGGTTTACGAAACGCTGGGCAGGCCGTATCGCCCCGACGTCGTCGTGTTGATGTTCGGCGTCGGCAACGACCTGCGCGAAATCGTGGAAGAGCAGGATCGCGAGGAGATTCGGGATTGGCACCCCGAGGGGCTTGTGCGCCGCGTTGCTTACGCTTTGTGTCCCAATTTGTACCTGGAGTTGGCCATCTGGAAGCAGCACCGTGAGACGAGACGCCGCCTGGGTCCTCGGTCGGAGCAAGAGTTGCTCGCCGTCGTGGATCAACTGGCACGGCAACATGGCACTGATCCCCAGTTGGCGCGCAGGCGGTATCTGGGTTTGCCGCCAGAAGCACGCACCGCTCTTGAGCAGGGGATGGCTAACGATTGGCAGATCTTGCCGCCTTGTTTCGACCCGTCTCGATTGAAACGGGGGCTCGACCCGGACGATGGCTATTTTCAAACCGCGTGGCCGCGCGTCGAACGGCATCTCGAAATGCTTCGCCAGGCAGTGGCCGCCGCCAAGCTCGTGGTGGGCGTGATTCCCGACGCCGTGCAAGTTGATGAAGACGCGTACCGCTTTGCCGAATCGCTCGGATACCAGGTCGAGCCCGCTTGGATGACCAGGCCTTGCCGCACGGAGCAGGCGCTGCAACACTGGGCGGAAAAAGCCGGCGTCCCCTACCTCGACTTGACCGACGAATTCCGCCGTTCCTCTGTGTCCTTGTACTATCCCAAAGACGGACACTTCAATCCGGCCGGGCAAGCCAAGGCGGCCGAGATGCTGGCCCGGTTTCTCTCACAGAGCGGGCTGCTGCCGACGCGGGGAAACACGCCGCCCGCACAACCCTGAGTTTCGCGTTCCCGCTCGATATTCCGGCAACCGACGATTCGCCACGACGCGCTCGGCGGAGGAATCACGTTTCAGCTCGCCGCTCGCCCATGGCGCAGCAATCGGCGCCGTCTTAACCACCAGGCCGCGATGAAGCTGAGACCTAACAGGCCGTGAACGATCGCCGCGGGCTCGGGGATGGGGGCGGTGACAAAAAAGCTTTCAGCCGCGCCCTTGGTGTCCTGGATCGCCTCGCCGCTTGCGATCTCCATGCCGACCCGGTTGGTCAGCGTGCCAAAAAAGGCCGCGCCCAGCGGGTTCGTGAATTGGACGTCGAACCGCCAGCCCGATGCGCTGTTGCCCGTGCCCGCGGCGCCCAGCGGGAGTCCCCCGCCAGCGTCAAAACTTTCTCGAAACAGCTCCGCTCCGCTGGCGTCCTGAAAGACCAGGTCAAAATCGTGGAGCGTCAACACAGGGTCGTTGTCACCGCCCTCGTTGACGTTGAAGATCAAAGTCATATTCGTGTCGTCGATTCCCTCGTCCAATAATTGCTCGACCGTGCGCGTATTGCTCTGATTGACGGCGTCGCCGGTCTTGTCGTCACTGCTGCCGTTCCACAGCACGGCGCCGTATTCCGAGGGGTTCGCCTGCACGCCGAGAATCGTCAGCACGTTGCCGTAACCCGAGCCTTTTTCGTCCACCTGGATGTTGGTGAAAATGATATCGCAGTAGGCCGCCCGCAGCGGGCACACACACGTGCACGCCATTGCGACAAACATAAATCGCGTCATCGTTGGTTTCGGCATCGGCGTCGAAGTCAGGCTTGCCGAACCGGGGACTTTCGCGCGCTAGAATCCGTTTCCGTGGGCGAAGCGAGACGCGCCCGCAAGCGCGCACAGGTGGCCTTCGAAACGATACGAAAGCGGCGCTCCGCGATCGAGCAAGCGGCTCTTGCGCCACGACGAAAGAATTCAGCGCAACAGCAACAGCTAATCCGACGGGACCGCGCCCGGTGCGGCGAGCATTAGCTGGCTCTGCGTGGGTGTGCGCTGAGTGAAAATGAACGTTACACATCATCGTCCCAAATTCCCACAGAATGTCAATGCGTTCGGCGACCGAATCGTGTTTTTTTTGGGGGATCGCCCGCCGCTGCACTGGGGGAAGTCGCCGCGCGTCGCTCCACTCGTCCTTGCTCGTCGCGTGAAAAACGTGACTTGAACGGCCCAGTTGGCTACACTTTCGGTTTGTTGCGGCGGGGGATACCCCCCGTCCGATCTGTTCGAGACTCTAGGCTCACGAGGCTGGACATGGTGAATCGCAAAGCGGCGGCAACGACCCTGGATGACGTCGAGAAGATGGGTCTGGTGAACGCGGGGGAAGCCGCCACGGTGCTCGGCATCTTTGAGCCCTGTTCTTCCCTCGCCGAAACGCTCGCGGTGGCCGACTCGATGCACGTCCACATTAAGGTCGACGACGTGGCGCTTGCGCCCCACGACCGGCTTCGAGCGAACGGCGGAACGGTCGAAAACGGCAAGGAGGGCTACGTCAAGTACGCCTTCCCAGGCGGGATCAACGTGATCCTCTCGTCGATCAACGTCTCCCAAGACGACCTGGTCGAGACGCCCTGTGCCAGACGCGCCCGACCGTTCGTCGATCACATCGGCATCGACTTGCGCCGCGAAACGGCCGAAGTCCTCGCGCGCTTCGAGGCCGTGCCCGAGCTGGCGGCCGAGCGGGGTTGGTCGCACGTCCCGCAAGGTGCGCCGGGCAAGCCGGTCTTCTGTTGTCACGTGGAAGTGGGACGCAAGCACTGGGCGTATCCACCGGACACTCCCGGCGCCTCGGGCATACCGCTGGAATTCGCGTTTGGCCCTTTGAAGGTCAATCCGGTGGCCAGCGGGTGCGATCTACGCCCGGCGCGGCCCGGCACGGCGGCCAGCCGCGAGTCATGCTCGAAATGAGCCGTGCGCCGAGACAGACCACTGGCCCCATACCTGCCTCACCCGGAGAACCGTGCCATGATTCGCAATGCGATTGGGTTGATCGCCGTTTGTTTGGCGATCGTCTTTGCCGGTACCTTAGCGGCGGGCGACCCGGCGACGATCGAGCCGGTAACGCTGGCCGACGCCGTCGAGCCGGCGGCCAATACACCCGACGAGCCGCTGGCCGCCGAGTTTTCGCTCGAGCGGGGCAAGCATTTTCTCGATTCCGCGGCGCTGGTCTGGCAGAAGAAACGCGACTGCATGACCTGCCACACCAACTATTTGTACCTGCTTGCGCGCCCGGCGCTGGGCGCCGACGACGAGGCCCACCGAACCGTCCGCAAGTATGCCGAAGATCTCGTGACCACGCGTTGGAAGGACAAGGGTCCCCGCTGGGACACCGAGGTGGTGATGACGGCCCTGGTGCTGGCCTATAACGATGCCTTGACGACCGGAAAACTGCACCCGGTCTCCCGCGAGGCGCTCGACCGGATGTGGACCGTCCAGCGCGCCGACGGCGGCGTGGATTGGATCAGTTGCGGCTGGCCCCCCTTCGAAAACGACGACGAGTTTGGCGCAACCATGATCGCGCTGGCGGTCTCCGTTGCGCCGGAAAAATACGCCGATACGCAGGCCGCCACCGCCGGCATCAAAAAGCTCAAAAGCTATTTGGCCAATACGCCCATGCCCACGCTCCACCATCGCGCGATGCTGCTCTGGGCCGATACGTATCGTCCCGGCTGGCTAAAATCCGACGCGCGCAACAATTGCCTCGACGAAATCCTGGCTTTGCAGCACGAAGACGGCGGCTTTAGCATCGCGTCGCTGGGCGATTGGCCCCGCGCCGACGGTTCGCCGCAGGACCTGACCACCGGCGACGGATACGCGACCGGCCTGGCGATTTACCTGGCCCGGCGATCCGAAGTGCCGGCCGACGATGCGCGGCTTGCGCGCGGCGTCGCGTGGCTCAAGACGCATCAGCGCGCAAGCGGCCGCTGGTTCACCCGCTCGCTCAACAAGGACAGCCATCATTTCATCACGCACGCCGGCACAAACCTGGCCATCATGGGCCTCGCCGCTTGCGATGAGCTGCGCTAGCAGCGCGTCAAAATGAAGCTGACGGGTGCCACGTGGTGCCACGGGTGGCTTGCCCACCCGGGCCGCCGGCCACACTGCTTGACAAGCAACGAGTCGCATCCGGCAGAACGACGCTGACCGAGCGTGATGTTGGGGCTGTTTCTCGCGCTCGCCGTCACCGCCACAAGTATCGGATGCCCGCATGGAAAAACGCACGCTCGGCTCGACAGGCATCGCGGTTTCGGCCGTTTCGTTCGGCGCCGGGCCGGTGTCGCAATTGCTCGTGGGCGACCGCCACGACGTGCAGCGCGAAACGATTCGCCGGGCCGTGGAGCTGGGCGTCAATTGGTTCGACACGGCCGCCACGTACGGCGAAGGTCGATCGGAAGAGAATTTGGGGCGCAGTCTCGCGGAGCTGGGCGTTCAATCGCGCGTGCACGTCGCCACAAAAATTCGCATCATGCCCGATCGGCTCGCCGACATCGCGGCCGCCGCCCGCGAGTCGCTGCTTGCCAGTCTTGGGCGCTTGCGGCTTGCGCGCGTGACCCTTTTGCAGATTCACAATTCGATCACTGCCTGCGCCGGCGCCGAGCCCACTTCGATTACGCCGGCTCATGTGCTCGGTTCCGGCGGGCTCGTCGAGGAATTGGAGCGGCTGCGGCGGGACGGGTTGGTCGAGCATCTGGGGCTGACCGGACTGGGCGAACCCGGCGCGCTCGTGGAAGTGATTGCCAGCGGCGCGTTCGCGTCGATTCAGATTCCCCACAACCTGCTCAATCCCAGCGCCGGCCGCGCCATGCCGGCCGGTTTCGACCAGACCGATTACGGCAACCTGATCGACGTCTGCCGTCGCCGCGGGATGGGCGTATTCGCGATTCGCGTGCTGGCCGGCGGCGCCTTGGCCGGAAAACCGCCCAGCCCGCACACGCTCAAAACCCCCTACTTCCCGCTCGAGCTCTACCGGCAGGATTGCGCCCGGGCCGAGCGGATTGCCGGGCTGTTGCCCCCGGACATTGGGCGCGAGGAGGCGGCCGTGCGCTTTGTCCTCAGCCATCCGGCCATCACGAGCGCCATCATCGGCTTCGCGACGCCCGACGAGGTTGACCAGGTCGTCCGGTTCGCCTCCCGCGGACCGCTCGACCCAAAACTTTTGGCCACTCTCGACGAACACGCGTTAACGTCCCACGGACCTTCCCCATGAGCCGAGCGGCTGTCAATCCGGGAGCTGACGAACTTTCGGCCCGCCAACGGTGGCTGGTGCTGGTCACGGCGTTTGCCGCCTGGATGTTTGCGGGCATGGAGATTTCGCTGTTCGTGCTGATCGCGCGGCCGGCGGTCATCGACATCCTCGGATCGCGGTATGAAGCGGGCCAGATCGAGCAGGTCGCCGCCCAGTGGTTCGCCTGGTATCAGGTGGCCTTCTTGCTGGGAGCCGCGGCGGGCGGCTGGGTGTTCGGCATGCTCGGCGATCGCGCCGGTCGCACCCGGGCCATGGCCGCCAGCGTGATGTGCTATTCGGTCGTGACCGGATTGACGTATTTCGCGTCCGATGCGTATTCGTTGTGGGTGCTGCGATTCGTGGCCTGCATGGGCATCGGCGGCGCGTGGCCCAACTCGGTGGCATTGGCCGTCGAAGGGCTGCCCGGCGTGTCGCGGCCTCTTTTGGCCGGCCTGATGGGCGCGGCCGCCAACGTCGGTTTTGTGCTGTTGGGCGTGGTGTGCTATTTCTTTTTCGTCACGCCCGAATCGTGGCGGTGGGTGCTGTTGGTCGGTTCCGCGCCGGCGGTGGTCGGCATATTTGCCTGGGCCCTCGTGCCCGAGTCGCCGCGCTGGCTGGCCGGAAAGTTGTCGCCGGTCGCCGCATCGTCGCCGGCCCAGCCGGTGCGCGAGATTCTGCGTCCGCCGCTTCTGAGCCGCACGGTGATCGGGATTTGCCTGGGAGGAATTCCGGTGATCGGCACCGCCGCCAATGCCAACTGGCTGGTGCCGTGGTCGGACCAGGCGGCTGCAGCAGTCACCGTGCCCCAAGATTCCGCACCGAGCGCCGCGCAATCAGAGCGCCCGACCCAGGGCTCGGGCGATCCGCGCTTCAAAGCCCGGACGCAAATCATTCGCTCCGGCGGCGCGGTGTTCGGCAGCCTGCTCGGCGGCTGGATCGCCAGCTTGTTGGGCCGCCGCCTGACCTATTTTCTGATCAGCCTCGCGTCGTTATTGACCAGCTCCTATATCTATAGTTTTCTCACGCCGCACGATTCGATGTTCAAGTGGTTCACATTCCTGTTAGGATTCGTCGGCGTCACGTATTTCGGCTGGCTGCCTTTGTACCTGCCGGAACTGTTTCCCACCCGGGTCCGCTCGACCGGCATCGGCGTCACGTTCAACTCGGGCCGAATACTGGCCGCCGGCTGCGTGCTCGGCGCCGGCGTTCTGGCCGGCTGGTTCCACGGCGACTACGCCCGGGTCGGCTCGATTACCGGTTTGGTTTACGTGGCCGGCATGGTCGTGATTTGTTTCGCTCCCGACACGACCAAGAACCGATTGGAGGATTGACCGTGCGCACCGTCGGTCTCATCGGTCTCGGCCTGCTCGGCTCGGCGCTTGCCGATCGCTTGATTGCCGCGGGCATGCGCGTCATCGGCTACGATTTGCTCGACGCCAGGCGGCGGGAGTTTTGCGACGCGGGCGGGCAGTCGGCCAAAAGCGCGGCCGAGGTCGTCGCCCAATGCGACCCGATCGTGCTGAGCCTTCCCGATTCGAGCGTCGTCTCGTCGCTCGTCGATTCGGTGCAGTCGCAGTTGCGAAGCGGTCTGCTGGTGATCGACACCTCGACCGGCGACCCCGTGGAAACGGCCGCCTTGGGCGAGTCGCTGGCAAAACGCGGCGTCGAATATCTCGACGCCACGGTGGCCGGCTCCAGCGCCCTTGTGCGCGACGGCCAGGCGATCGTCATGGCCGGCGGCACGGAACAAGCGTTTCGCCAGGCCGGCTACGTGCTCGGCTGCCTGGCCAAACGGGTGTTTCACGTCGGGCCCTGGGGCAGCGGGTCGCGGATGAAGCTCGTGGTGAATCTCGTGCTGGGACTGAATCGCGCGGCGCTGGCCGAAGGGTTCACGCTGGCCCGCGCCCTAATGCTCGATCTGCCGACGACGCTGGAGATCTTGCAGGCCGGCGCCGCCTATTCGGCCGTCATGGACGCCAAGGGGGCGAAAATGATCTCCGGCGATTTTACGCCGCAGGCCCGGCTTTCGCAGCACGCCAAAGACGTGCGGCTGGTGCTGGAAGCCGCCCGGCGAACCGGAATCGAATTGCCGTTGTCCAAGGTGCATCGGGAGCTTTTGGCGCGGGCCGAGGCCGCCGGCTTTGGCGAGCTGGACAACAGCGCCATCCTGCGAGCCTTCGAGAAACTGTAGCCGGCCTCAATGAGGCCGGTTTTACTTGCGGCCGGCCCTGACGACCGCGAGTCGATCACGTTCGGCCGTCGCCGCCTCGTGCTCGAGCGGGCGGATTCCCCAGCGCGGCAAACTTGTGGCCCCTTCAAGCGGATCTTAGAATTCATACCGAAGCGGCCGAGCGGCCATTTTTGACAGCGAGGTGACCGATGAGGCGGATTGCGGTCTTGGCGGCCATGTTGAGCCTGGCGGTGGCGGGCGCGCAGGCACAAGCCCATTTCTTGTTCGTGCGGATCTGTCCGCCAGCGGAAGGCGGCCGCGTGGCCGAAGTCTACTTCAGCGAATATGCCACCGCCGGCGATCCGCGCTTCATCGACAAGGTGGCCGGCGCGCGGTTTTCGATTCAGACCACCCCCGGCGAGTTTCGCCCGCTCGCCTTGCGAAAACTTTCCGACCGGCTGCGGGCCCACGTTCCGGTGAGTGGAACGCTGATGGTGGCCGGGCAGTTGGATTACGGCGTGCTCAATCGCCCGGCGTCGCCGCCGTTCCTGCTGCGGCATTACTCCAAGGCGGTGGCCGGCACTCCCGAAGAGGTCAATCGCCTGGCGGCCCATAACAGTCCGCTGGAAATCGTGGCCCGCTTCGAAAAGGACCACGTCCTGCTGACCGCGCTACGGGACGGCAAGCCGATGCCCAAGGCCAAGATCAGCACCGTCGATGCCGACCTCGCGAGCGAGGAGCTCGAAACCGACGACGATGGCCGTGCGATCTTTAAACCCCCACATTCCGGCGTGTTTGGCGTCTACACCAGCCACGTGAATCCCACGGCGGGCGAGCACCAAGGACGCGGCTACGAGGAAGTGCGCGAGTTCGCCACGCTATCGTTCGCCTGGCCGCTGGCGAAAAGCGGAGCCGACCCCGAAGCCGTGGCGATATTCGAGGAGGCGCTTGCCTCGCGCGCCGCGTGGCACGACTTCCCGGGCTTCACGGCCGATATCGCGGGCGATATCGAAAGTCGCCCGTTCTCCGGCAGGGTCAGCGTGTCGGCCGACGGCGGCGTGAAGCTCGACATCGACGAAAAGCCGTTCGCCGAATGGGTTCAGGAGCAGCTCGAATCGATCACTATGCATCGCGCGGCCAGCCAATCGCCCTCGCCCGGCGATCCCAAACCGGTGCTGCGCTTCGCCGACGACAAGGTCGATCATCCGCTGGGCCGGCTGCTGGAATTCGAGGGAGGCCATTTCGCCACGAGCTATCGCGTCAAGGACAAAGAGATCACCACCGTCAATCGCGTGCTCGACGGGGCGAACATGACCATCACCGTGCTCGACAACGATCGGAACGCCGAAGGCATGTTTCTGCCGCGCTCGTACACCGTGCAATACTGGGACGAGCCAACGGGCAAACCACTGCGCAGCGAAACGGTGCAGGACCGCTGGATGCGCGTGGGACGTTGGGACTTGCCCCACGAGCACACCGTCACCAACTCGTCGGCCGACGGTTTTTCGGTGCGCAGCTTCCGGCTGTCGAAGCATCAGTTGACCGGCCCGACGTCGGACGAGCGTGGTGAATAGTGGCCGGCCTCGGTGAGGGCCCGTCAAAAACAACGGGGTCACAGACCGCGGCTACTGATCGTTCCGCGCGGCAGTATCGCCCGCCGGAAATTACGCGCCGGCGGTGCCATTTCCTCCGGGCGTGGGAGCCAGCCAGCGCGTGATGGCCTGGGAAAGAATGATGACGACCGAGCCGATCATCAGCACGATCAGGCCGGCATTGAGCACGCCCTGCAACAGAATGCCGTTGAGTCCGCCGGCGGCCCAGCCGTCGGCGATTTGGCCGGCAAACCGCCCGGTGATCATCTGAAATCCGGCCGTCGCGGTGCTGCCGATGACGAACAGCATCGGCAGGATCGTCAACGGCGCGTAGCGGCGTTTTCCGGCGTTGACCATCACGGTCGTCACGACCGCCAGCGCAATGACGGCCAGCATCTGGTTGGCGATGCCGAACATGGGCCAGATGGTTTCGATCGAGCCGGTCCAGATCAGCCCGCCCCAGGCGGCCGTCACGATGGCGGTGGTGACGACGGCGCCGGGCAGCCAATCGGTGCGGTCGAAAGCCGGATAGATCTTGCCCAGCGCTTCTTGCAGCAGGAACCGCGCGATGCGCGTGCCGGTGTCGATCGTGGTGAGGATAAAAAGCGCCTCGAACATGATGGCGAAGTGGTACCAGTACTTGATGACGCCTTCGAGGTTCACCGCGCCGCCGGCGACGCGGCTCATCGCATCGCGAAAGATCTGCGCCATGCCGACGGCCAGCGTCACCGCTCCGCCCGTTCTTCCGCGCAGCGCTTCGCCGCCGACCTGCTGCTCGATTTCGGCCAGATTGTCGGCCGAAGCGTCCATTGCGGCGAGTTGTTCGGCGTAGTTGGCCTGCTGCGAGAGGTCGATGTTGATGGCCCAATAGTCGCCTTGCGGCAGCGAAGCGGCGGCGATCAGGGCCATCACGCCCACCAGCCCCTCGATGAGCATCGCCCCGTAGCCGATCATCCGCGCGTCGCTTTCCTTGTTAATCATTTTGGGCGTGGTGCCCGATGACACCAGCGCGTGGAAGCCCGAAATGGCCCCGCACATGATGCAGATGAAGCAGAACGGGAACAGCGCCCCTTTGAAATACGGTCCGCCCCCGCCGGCGAACAATTCGTTGTACGTGGGGGCGTGCAGCCGGGGGTTGGCCACGATCACCGCGCCGACCAACAGCGCCACCGTGCCGATCTTCAAAAAGCTCGATAAATAGTCGCGCGGACACAACAGCAGCCACACCGGCAGCACCGAGGCAACGAACCCATAGGCGCAGATGGCCAGAATCGTCTCGTTGCGCGATAGCTGGAAATAACCTTCCAGCGGCGAGCCCGGAATCCAATTGCCGGCAATCGTGGCGGCCAGCACGGCCAACGCGCCAATGGCCGACGCCTCGACCACGCGCCCCTTGCGAAGCTTGTACATGTACAGCCCCATCAACAGCGCGATCGGCACCGTGCAGGCGATCGTAAACGTGCCCCACGAGCTGCCCGGCACGGCCTGCATCACGCCAGCGGGGAGTTCGATCGCACGATCCGCCCCGGGCGCGAGCGGCGAATGGGCCGCTCGAATTTCGTCGGGCGCGACCGGCAAGGCAATCGTGAAAGCTTCGCTGCGGACCACGATGGCGTCATTCGGGTATTTGATCCGCGTGTTGGGGGGCAGCGTGGCGTAATGCCGTCCGTCTTCGGTCCACAGCTCGACTTTCCCGACTTCGGGCACGTGCAGCACGGTGCCCGCGGCCAGCTTGATCTCTTCGCCGCCCAGCGCCTTGACCACCACCACGCCGAGGCCCGACAGGGCGATGATGACGACGAACAGGATCGCAAGCGACGCGGTTCCGCCGGCCAGCGTGCCGATTTCAACCCGGGCAATTTCGGCCAGCGAGCGGCCTTTTCGACGCAGCGACGCGGCGAGCACGAGCATGTCCTGCACGGCTCCGGCCAGGCACACTCCGGCCACGATCCACACCAGGCCCGGCATGTAGCCGTATTGAATGGCCAACACCGGCCCGATCAAAGGTCCCGCGCCGCTGATGGCGGCGAAATGGTGGCCGAACAACACCCATTTGTTGGTGGGATAATAGTTTTGGCCGTCATTGAAGAGGTGGGCCGGCGTCACGCGCGAGTCGTCGAGCGCGGCCACCTTGGCCGCCAGAAAAGCGCTATAGAAGCGATACGCGATCGCCAGGCAGGCCAAAACCAGGAGTACGAGCGGCATCGCGTTCATCGGAAGGCCACCTTGCCGTGAGCACCGGAGTTGAGATTCTTGACCTGCGATCAGCTCGGTCCGCCTTTGGCTTCCCAGCGTCGTCGCACTTTTGCAAAGTATTCCGTTCTTTGGCCGATCTTCTTCATCTCGCGAGGATAGAACTCAGAGAGATGGTCGCATAGTTGCAACATCCATGCCTTCCGGGATTGGTTGCGCTTGATCGCGATTCGATTCGCGTTCGCGATCTGGATCTGTCCCCAGCCGAGCGCACCGATAGTCAGGCAGTTCCATTCGAGGAATTCAATCGGAACGAACTTCACTTCGCTTACCACGACCCTTAGCCCCTCCGTGTCATACGCGACACTGAGCACCACGAAGTAATTCTTGTCGTCCTCGTAGAATTTGGAGAGACTTCTCACCGAGGTCAGGTTCGGCATGTTGAATTTCGTGCTGACGCGGTGCGTCTTAACGTCGACGCGGTAGTGGCGAGAATCTCGGTCGTCAAACGCGAAATCGGCCATCGCCCGCCGCGGGAAATCAGACGAGTAATTGACGCAATGCTTATCTCCGACGATCGCTTGAAAATTCTCCGATAGAATATCTTCAATCGCGTCACCTACGGCTCTCGTGCTCTTCACTGTGCGTCCTGAGAGAAACTCCTTCTGTTCATTCAGGAAGGTCTTAATCTTGCGTTCGATTGTCTTATATTCGTCCGTAAAGAATCGACCGCTCTTCAAGCTACAAGTCCTCGCTGAATAAGGATTTCACTTGCGAAGACCGGCGCCTACGGGGTTTTTCTTTGCGATCGGGTCGCGCGCGGTCGCCGATCGAATTGCGCTCCCAAAAAACGCCGGCTTGGTAGCCTTGTATTTCTGGGGCGCATTCGGCCAACTGCAGTCGCTTTTCAGCCAAGCAGCAATAAGCCTCCTCGCGCTCGATTCCCAGATACCTTCGTCCCAGCTTTTTCGCCACGACCGAAGTGGTTCCCGAACCTAGGAAGGGATCGAGAACGATGTCGCCCGGATTCGAGCTGGCCAAGACGAGCTTGGCAATTAGCTTTTCGGGCTTTTGAGTAGGATGGTCGGTGTTTTCGGACATGGACCAAAACGGAACGGTGATGTCGACCCACAGATTCGACGGATGCGTCAAGCGGAAACTGCCTTCGGCAGTAACTTGCCAATCCTTGGGGCTTCCGGTGTGATCGGTGTACGGCGCGAGAACCTTGCGCTTGAGCTTGACGGCGTCGACGTTAAACGTGTACTCGTTCGACATCGTGCAGAACCAGATGTCTTCCGAGCAGTTCTTCCAATTCGACGATGCTCCGCGCCCTTTTTCTCTTTCCCAGGTAATGCGATTCCGCACGACGAAGTGCTTCTCGGCTACACTGAAGACCGCGGCGGATGACCGCCATTCCGAGCAGACGTAGATCGAAGCCGTTGGCTTTAGCGTGTCGCGCAGCCTGCCCAGCCAGGAGTCCAGCCACGAGACGTATTCCGCCGTCGACGACCGCGTGAACTTGGTTCCGTCGAAGCTTTTTGTGAGATTGTAGGGCGGATCGACTACAAGCAAATCGACAAACCGCTTAGGCAAGAACTCGATGGCTTCAAACAAGTCTTGGCAGATCGTCCGATTGACGATGAACGATTCGACTGCAGGCTCACGCAGTCGCACGAGGCGGCCTCGGCAGTCTTGGGCCTCATCCCCGATCAAGGAGATTGTCTTGTTGCGAGGCGCACGTCTTTTCTCGTCCATTCGTGCCTACTTACCGCTCGGAACCGGCAATTCGATACCGCAGAAAGTCATCATACGTCATAGGCGAACTCAGGCCATGCGGCCAACTCACCGGCACGCCTTTCGTCTCGTCGAACCGCCTAGTGGTCATCCGGCCTGGCCATAGAATTCAGTGGAGTCGGCGCGACCGCCGGGCTTCCGTCGGGCGTCGCTGATCCCAACGCGTCTGGATGGCCGGCCTGGATGATCTGGCCCAAGTATAAGCCATCCGCCCGGGGATCGGCAGCGGGGGCCTGCGAATGCAGCCGGGGCCTGTGATTCCGCCCAGCCTCACGGCGGCCCGCTACGAAATGGATCCGGCGGCCCCTCAGTCGGCCATTTCTTTGGGAATCCGCATCGCGTAAAAGGATCGCCATACGAAGACCAGCGCGACGGCCAGCATGCCGACGCCCACCCAGGCGGTATAGTCGAACGTTTGCTTGGTGTGGGCCGCCTCTTTCATTTCCACGGCGATCTCGACGGCCAACATGCCGAAGAGCGTCGAGAACTTGATGATCGGGTTCAGCGCCACCGCCGTGGTGTCCTTGAACGGGTCGCCCACGGTGTCGCCCACCACCGTGGCGGCGTGCAACTGGGTGCCTTTCTCCCGCAGATCGACCTCGACGAATTTCTTGGCGTTGTCCCACGATCCTCCCGTGTTGGCCATGGAGATCGCCTGAAACAATCCGAACACCGCGATCGACACCAGGTACGCGACAAAAAAGTTCGGGTCGAAGAAAGCGAAGGCGAGCGTGATCGTCATGAGCGCGATAAAAATGTTCCACATCCCTTTCTGCGCGTACTGGGTACAGATGCGGACGACCGTCTTGGAGTCCTCGATGTCGGCTTCGGTCTTGTTGAGGTCCAGGTTCCTCTTAATGAACTCGACGGCCCGATAGGCGCCCGTGGTGACCGCCTGCATCGAGGCACCCGAGAACCAGAAAATCACGGCGCCGCCGCAAATAAAGCCCAACAGCACCGGAGCGTCGGTCAGGCTGATGTGCAGCAGGCCGGCTTTTCCCAACAGCAGGATGATCGAGAAAATCATCGTCGTCGCGCCGACCACGGCCGTGCCGACGAGCACCGGCTTGGCGGTCGCCTTAAACGTGTTGCCCGCCGAGTCGTTTGCTTCCAGGTAGTGTTTTCCGGTCTCGAAGTCGGGATCGAAGCCGAACTGGGTTTTGATGTTCTCCCGGATGCCGGGCAGCTTTTCGATCCGCGAAAGCTCGAAGACGCTTTGGGCGTTGTCCGTCACGGGACCATAGCTGTCGACCGCGATCGTGACCGGCCCCATGCACAGGAAGCCGAAGGCCACCAGGCCAAACGCGAAGATCGAGCCCACGCTCACCAGCGGCTGCCCGGGGAACAGTTCCACCTGCATCAGGTCGTAGAGTCCCAGTTGGCTGACGAAGAAAGCCCCGCCCATGAGGCTCGCGATCAAGAGCCCCATCCAAAAGGCGCTAAAATAACCCGCGACCAGGCCGGACAGGATGGTGAGCGACGCGCCGCCTTCGCGCGAGGCGGTGACGATCTCGTGGACGTGCTTGGAATGGGAGCTGGTAAAAACCTTGGTGAACTCGGGAATCAGCACGGCCGCCAGCGTGCCGAAACTGATAATCGTCGCCAGTTGCCACCACAATTTCGGCCACGCCGTTTCCCCCACGGTCAGGTCGGCCAAGAGCAGCCAGCTCATGAAGAACGACGTCGAGATGCACAGAGTCGCGGCAATCCAGATCAGCCGCGTCAGCGGCTGCTCGAAATTAAATTCCTTCATGCCCCGGTACTGCGACTCCGAGATCGCCTGGTTGATGAAGTACGACACGCCGGACATGAAGTCCATCAGGAACCGCATCGCGAAGATCCACACGATGAGCTTCGCTTGCAAATCCGCCTGCTCTTGCGGAATGGCGAGCGTAATGAATGAAATCAGAGCGACGCCGGTCACCCCGTAGGTCTCGAAGCCGTCGGCCGTGGGGCCGACCGAATCGCCCGCGTTGTCGCCGGTGCAGTCGGCGATGACGCCGGGGTTGCGAGGATCGTCCTCCTTGACGTTGAACACGATTTTCATCAGGTCGGAGCCGATGTCGGCGATCTTCGTAAAAATGCCGCCGGCGATCCGCAGCGCCGAAGCGCCCAATGATTCTCCAATCGCAAAACCAAGAAAGCAGTAGCCGACAATGTTACGCGGCACGAACAGCAGGATGATCACCATCATCACCAGTTCGAGCGAAATCAAAAACAAGCCGACCGACATGCCCGCGCGCAGCGGAATGTTTACGACGTCCCACGGCTCGCCGCGCAGCGAGGCAAACGCCGTGCGCGAGTTGGCGTAAGTATTCACGCGGATGCCGTACCAGGCCACCCAGTAGGAACCGACCATGCCCACCACGGAGAACAGCAACACGAGCAGCGCCGTCTGGGGCGGTTCCCCCTTCAAGGCCATGAAGTAGTACGTCATCGCGCTGGCGATGATCGCAAATAACATCAGGAGGAACTTGCCTTGTTGAATCAGATAGGTCTTGCAGGTCTGAAAAATGATCTCCGAAATGTTGAGCATCGATTCGTGCGCCGGCAGGTTCTTGATCTGGTGGCGCAGATACAAGCTGATCCCCAGCGTCCCCGTGATCACGATGGCTCCGCCGAACAACAGGTTCCAGGCGCTGATCGTTTGTCCCGCGATCTTGAAGTAGCCCGCGTGCAAGTCGGGAATTGCCAGATCGGCTTCGCCCGCCAGCGCCGTTGATCCCCAGAGCAGCCAGAGAGCCAGAGACCCGAGGATCAGGCGAATCGCCCCGCGCGGCGGCTTACGAAAAAATGTCACGGTTTGTCTCCCAAGAACTTCGGTATCGACGTTTGACGTTTTGCTCGTGTGCGATCATGGCCCCCGAGAACGGTATCGCCCTCTCTTGCGCGACTACGAAAGCCTCGGATTTCTCTTTGCGACGAGGCCCTGCCCGTCCCGCTTGGCGGCGAACCTGCTCGAGCCGTCGTTTCAGGGGCCCGGGGGGCTAAAAAAGGAAATTCCAACGGACGGTGAGGTCCTCATGAGGGATTCGCAGCTCGGGACGTGCGCGAGCGCCCTGGTCACGTGCAGCTCGACGCCTCTCGCGGGCCCTTGGCCGGGCTCAGCCAGGGTGGCCGCCCCACGGACCGGAGAAGTTGAAAACTTTAGTTGACCTGCGCAAATATGTCAACCGAACCTGGTTGGGTTCCCGATTAGCTTTCTCTGCTGCCACGCTATTTGGCGGCGATTTCGCCCGCGATACGCTGTCTTTTCCTCGTTCGCTCCACCCTGGGGGCGAGCCGGCGCCGACATTTGGGGTACGGACACGAGGTTTGCTCTCGCGGGCCAGCGACCTAGAATTCCGTGATCTTGGCATTCAGTCCCGGCCAACAAACAGGAACCAGGCATGACCTCACGACCCGACGACCCGTTCGGCGCCTATCCACATATGGAAGCTGAGTACGTGCCCGTCGAGGTCGTGCCGACGCCGGTCGAAGCGGTGCCCCGGCGGCGCGTTCCCGCGCTGCCGTTGATCTTGTTCCTGGCCAGTTGCGCAAGCACGTACGTTGTCCAAGGCTGGAAATACGCCGTGCCGATGATGGGCATTCTGGTTTGTCACGAGTTCGGCCATTACATCCAAGCGCGCCGCTATCGCGTGCCGGCGAGCCTGCCGTATTTCATACCCTTCCCTTTTAGTCCCATCGGCACGATGGGCGCCGTCATCGGCATGCGCGGCCACATGGGCAGTCGCAAGGCTTTGTTCGATATCGGGATTACCGGGCCGCTCGCCGGGCTGGTGCCCACGCTCATTTGTTGCTTCGTTGGATTGGCCTGGTCGAGAGTGGACGAAATTCCCAAAGACACCTCGCAAGCCATGCTGTTCGGCGAGCCGCTTCTTTTCCGATGGCTCGAATACTGGTATTTCGGAACGCTGGCCGAGAACCAGACCGTTTTCGTTCACAAGTTGGCCTTTGCCGGCTGGGTGGGAGTCTTTCTCACGGCGCTTAATCTGGTTCCCATCGGCCAGCTCGACGGGGGGCACGTGCTCTACGCGCTTTTGTGCGAAAAAGCGCGGGCCGTCGCGTGGTTGCTGCTCGCCGCGGCGTTCGTGGGCGTGATTGTGGCCCAGCGCTACGAGTGGTCGCTGATGCTGTTCTTGCTGGTGCTGATCGGTCCCAGCCATCCGCCCACGGCCAACGACGAGATGCCGCTGGGCACGGGCCGGATTATCCTGGGCTGGCTGACGCTGGCCTTCGTCGTCATCGGCTTCACGCCGCAGCCGTTTATCCAATAGGGTGCGACCCACTCTGGGTGCCATATGGTGCGAGCCTGGCACCTTGCGGCCTACGCCGCTTGCGTTTCGTCGCTGGCGGCCTGCGGGTCGCTTTCGCGAACGTTCAAGATCTCGCCGGTCTCGCTGACGTCCTCGAAGCGAACGCTGACGCGCTTCGAAATGCCCGACTCCTGCATCGTGATGCCGTACAGCGTGTTGGCGCAGGTCATCGTCTTTTTCGAGTGCGTCACCACGATGAACTGCGTCCAGGCCAGGAATTCCTGCAAGACGGCGATAAACCGCTCGATATTGACTTCGTCCAGCGCGGCGTCCACCTCGTCGAGCACGCAGAAGGGGCTCGGGCGGCTGCGAAAAATCGCCAGCAACAGGGCCACGCAGGTGAGCGTCTTCTCGCCGCCGCTTAAGAGCGAAATATTCCGCGGTTCCTTGCCCGGCGGCCGGGCGATGATCTCGATGCCGCCGTCGAGAATATCCAGCTCCTCGTCGAGCACGATGTCGGCGTGTCCGCCGCCAAACAGCTTGCGGAACAGCGATTGAAAGTGCTCGCGGACCACCTCCAGCGTGTCGGAAAACAACCGCCGGCTGTCGGCGTTGATCTTGGCGATGATCGATTCGAGCGAGGCCTTGGCGCTCG
>JBBDNV010000103.1:0-21080 GCA_040877415.1 Pirellulales bacterium | reverse complement strand
GCCGCCTTTGTCTCCCATCGCGTGATCCTTTCCTATTGTCAGTCATCGTTCAAGTTCGCCCGCGCAGCATTCTTCCCTGCCAGAGCAGGGTCGCATCTTTAGCGGACCTGCTGCCCCTCAATCGCCGCCACGAGCTCGGCAGCAGACGGTCGGGCGATGAAACGAGTCGGCCGATGAAGCCAATGCACCGTGCCGTTGCCATCCAGCAGAAGAATGGTCGGGGCGGAACTGTCTCCGCCATCGGGAGCCGAGCCCTTATTGATTAAGTCAATCGCGTTCGACAATTCTCGCCGTTGATCGGAAACAACGGTCAGATGTGGAAAGTCGCGTTGAGTCTGTGCCGCTGCCTCAAGATCTTCGATCGATACCACAACAACGTCTGCTTTAACGCGACTAAACTCCCCGTGATGAGATTCGAGCTCTCGAAGTTGTGTCATACAGAATGGGCACCAGCGTCCTTGAAAAAACACGAGTGCCGTCGTTCGACTTCGCTGAAAGTATGATTCATTGATCTCGGTCCCATCTGCCAACGTGGCTCGAAACACGGGGATCGTACTTCCCTCGACGATCGGACCGATGTAGAGAGGCAGAACCGTAAGCGCCAGGAGAAAGTACCATTCCAGGCCTGCGATCGCGACACACCCCAGTGCGACGCCCAGCCGCCACCAACGGCGTCGCCGACCAATGGCATAGATGACGATCAGCGCGGATACCGTGCCGCCGATGGGTAGATACCATGGCGTGATCAACGCCTTGGCCCAAAATACCTGGAGAGCAAAGATCGGGATCAAAGAAAGCGAGAGTATTGCTCCGCCCCAGAAGAGGAACCAAGACGATGGTTTACCAGCGCCATCAGAGGGAGCAGCAGCCGTGTGATCGGCAGTCGTTTTGGCGATACTCATGACCCTACCTGTCAGGCTTGCTTCATCGGGTTACGTTCATCATTCTCCAAACATCAAGAGGCTCGTCAAATCATGTGGAGCTTTGGGAACACCATTGTACCCGCGGAATCGTCAGCGAGACATCGTCCCTACCGTTTCTTGGGAATCTCATGAAATCACGGATTTCTCGGACTGCCGAAAACGTGACGCATGGCGGTTGCCTCCGCCCACCGAAACCAACCGGGTTGTTAACCCACGCTGGTCTGTTAAACCGAGAGTCGGAGAGTTTTCAGACCGCGGGCGAGTGGGTATATATAAGGGATCAGGGCAATCGAAACTGAGGAATCGCTCCCAACGAGGACGTTGCGCGCGCGGCCGCAGCTTAGCGGCCATCCGTTGGGCGGCATGCGAGGAGGCGGGTCCATGGGGCTTCTCACGACCGACATGAAGCGAGTCGTCGAGGAGCAACGCCTTGGCTTCGTTGCCACGGTCTGCCCCGACGGTACTCCGAATCTCTCGCCCAAGGGCACCACCGCCGTCTGGGACGATGACCACCTCGTCTTCGCCAATATCCGGTCGCCGGGCACCCTCGCGAACCTCCGACAGAACGCCAACGTGGAGGTGAACGTCGTCGACCCGTTCCTCCGCAAGGGCTACCGCTTCAAGGGCGTTGCCTCCGTTCTCGAATCCGGAGCCCTCTACGACAAGGCGATCGCCTTCTACAAGGAGCGAAGTTCCCGGGTGAGCGCTATCCGCGAGGTCGTCATGGTGCACGTTCAAAGCGCGCAGCCAATCGATTCGCCGGCCTACGATCTCGGCCTCACCGAAGACGAGGTTCGCGGTCGGTGGGAGCGCTACTACCAATCACTTCGCGCCGGGAAGACCACTTCGCCAACTGGCGAGTAACTTCCCAGAGGAACTGCCTCTCGTTCATGCCACCCAACAAGCGGCTCCAGCAAATGGGCCTTGCTCCGCTCGGCCCGCCGCTGAGCGCCGGCGTTAGGCATCAGGAGACAACCGTGGATGACTCACTAGAAGCTTTGAAGGCTGAGCTTGAGCGATTCGGCGAGGCAAACGATGCCGCGACGAACGAGCGCCCTCGTCGCATGCTCAACATCACCCGCGACACCGGCGAATTCTTGGCCGTGCTCGTGCGCGCTACCGCCGCGCGGCGGGTGCTGGAGATCGGCACGTCCAACGGTTACTCCACCCTCTGGCTTGCCGACGCCGCAAGGGGGATCGGCGGCTCAGTCACTACGGTGGAGTTCGCTGAATACAAGATCGGGCTCGCCTCGGCCAACTTCGCGCGCTCTGGGCTTTCGCCGTTCATCACACTGGTGCACGGCGACGCCGGCCGCCTCCTGCAGCGAAGTGATCAGAGCGCATACGACTTGATCTTCCTCGATTCTGAGCGGCCGGAGTATCCCGGCTGGTGGCCTCACCTTCGTCGCGTTCTACGCCCGGGAGGCTTGTTGATCGTGGATAACGCGACGTCTCACGTGGAACAGATGGCTCCTTTCGTCGCACTGGTGATGGCTGATCCCGAGTTTGCGACCTGCCTCATTCCAGTGGGCAACGGCGAGTTTCTTGCCGTAAAGACGTCGTCGTGAGCCTGCCGCCGTCCCATCAACCTGCCCGTCTCTCGGAATCCTACGAAACGACCCTATTTCGGCACCGCTCTGAACCCGCTCAACTCTTTCGCGGCGGCTCTATTGCGGTCACCGGCTTATCTGCTCTGCACAACGTGCAAATCGTGTTTGCCGTGCCGCTCGCTCACGATCACCAGCGGCTCGCCATCTGGGTGCCAGTCCGCCGCCGTGACACCCGAAACAGGCTGGTCCCCGGGGGAAAGTCCGCGCGTGACGAGCGCTCCACGCCGGCAAAGTAGATTGTCGGAGCATGATTCCAGCCACGCGAACCAAGAAACCGGGGCTGCCGGGGGAAAAACGAAGAAAAATTCACTGCGCGCTGGACGCGGGGAAGGGAGGCGGGTTGTTACAATCGTGGCTATTGCGAGCCTGGATCGGCTCCAGGCTCAGCCCCTATGGGAATTGTCGGCTACGACCGGTTGGAAAATGCTTTGGACGGTCCGGACAAAACCTCGTGAATGGTGCGCTGCCAATCCGCCACCGGCTATGAACGTTTACTCAACATTTCGAGCCTGCCGCGCCGTGTGGGGCTTGCTCGTTCTTGGCCTGCCGCTGGCGGTGTGCCAGGCCGCGCGGGCCGACGAGCCGGCGCCCGCCATCGTGTTCGAAAGCGATGTCCTGCCGATCCTGACGGCCCATTGTTTCAAATGCCACGGACTGGAGGCGCGCAAGGCGGGTCTCGATTTGCGCACGGTCGGATTGATGCTGCGCGGCGGCGACAATGGCGCAGTGCTCGTCCAAGGATCGATCAAGGAGAGCATGCTGTATGAGAAGATCGCCGATCGCTCGATGCCGCCGGAAAAAGAACTGCCCCTGACCGACGCGAAGATCGCGTTGATTCGCCGCTGGATCGAGACGGGCGCGGCGACCGCCAGCGTCGACGCGCCGCTGTCGACGGCTGAAGCACCCGCCGTTTCGGCCGAGGATCGGCAATTCTGGTCGTTTCGCAAGCCGTCTCGCACGCCGGTTCCCGCCGTACGCCAACGGGCGCGCGTCCGCACGCCGATCGATGCTTTTGTGCTGTCCAAACTCGAAGCGAAGTCGCTGGGTCTTTCACCCGAAGCCGATCGCCACGTGCTCGTTCGTCGGGCCTGCCTCGATTTGCTCGGCTTGCCTCCGACGCTGGAACAACTCGGCGAGTTCTTGGCCGATACCGACGACGGTGCCTACGAGCGGATGATCGACCGTCTATTGGCCTCGCCCCATTTTGGCGAGCGCTGGGGGCGGCACTGGCTCGACGCGGCCGGCTATGTCGACACGATCGGCGACGACACCGACGCCACGATTGCCAAGGTTTCCTCCGGCAAGTGGCTGTACCGCGACTACGTGATCGGCGCCTTCAATGACGACACGCCGTTCGACCGGTTCCTCGTCGAACAATTGGCCGGCGATGAGTTGATCGACTGGCAAGCGGCCGACCTGCTCACCCGCGAGATGAAGCAATTGCTGATCGCGACCGGCATGCTGCGCACTGCGGCCGACGAAACCTTGCAGAACGAGCTCAACACGGCCGACATCCGCCAGGCGGTCTTGGAACACACGATGGAGGTCGCGGCCGGCAACTTGTTGGGGCTGACGGTCCACTGCGCGCGTTGCCACAGCCACAAATTCGATCCGATCCCGCAAGAAGACTATTATCGGCTGCTGGCCATTTTTTCGCCGGCCTTCAATCCGCAATCCTGGCTTCAGCCCGCGCAGCGGGAATTGCCCGACATCTCCAAAGCCGAGAAAGCCCGCGCGGAGGCCCACAACGCCGAGATCGACAAACAGGTGAACGAGCGGAACGCGCGGCTGGCGGCGCTGCGAAAACCGCACGAAGAGCGGTTGTTGGAGGCCAAACTCGCGGGCATCCCCGAGCCGATTCGCGCCGATACGAAAGCGGCCGTTGAAGCCGCGGCCGACAAGCGGAGCGAAATTCAAAAATATCTGGCCGGCAAGTTCGAGGCGGGTCTCAAGGTTTCGCCCGCCGAGCTCGACGCCGGGTACACGCCGGCCGACAAGGCCAGTGTCGTTTCGCTCACTAAAGAGGTTGCCGACCTCAATGCCCGGCGGCGAACGTGGGGCATCATCCAAGCGGTCTATGACGTGGGCCCGCCACCGCCGACGTATTTGCTGCGGCGCGGCAACCTGGATCGGCCCGGCCCAGAGGTTCCAGCCGGATTCCTGCACGTGTTGTGCGAGTCGGAGCCGCAATCGCGCGTTGAACCGTCCACGCCGACCGAGCACGCTAGCGGACGCCGGCTGGCGTTTGCCCGTTGGCTGACCGATCGCCGGGGCGCCGCCGCCGGACTCGTGGCGCGCGTGTATGTGAATCGGGTTTGGCAATATCTTTTTGGGCAGGGGATCGTGGCCACGAGCGACAACTTTGGCACGTCGGGCGCGCCGCCGACGCATCCGGAACTGCTCGATTGGCTGGCCGTGGAGTTTCAAAGCGGCGGCTGGCGCGTCAAGCCGCTGGTGCGGCTGATCGTGACCTCGGCCGCCTATCGGCAGGCGTCGCATCGCGATCGACCGCAAGCAGTGGTCGCTGGCGAAAGCGGGCAACCGGCCGATCCTGAAATTGTGGACCCCGGCAACGAGCTGCTGTGGCGGATGCGGCTGCGGCAGATCGAATCGGAGAGCATTCGCGACGCGATTCTGGCGACCAGCGGCAAGCTGGAAGAGGCGGTCGGCGGCCCGCCCACGATGATCGAAGGCAAGCCCGACGGCACCGTCGTCGTCAAGAAGGACGGCACCCCGGCGCGTTTCGTCAACCGCCGCAGCATGTACCTGCTGGCCCGGCGGCGCTACAACCTTTCGCTGTTAGAGGCGTTTGATCAGCCCGAGTTGACCAGCAACTGCACAAAGCGCAACCCGTCGGCCGTCGTCTCGCAATCGCTGACCATGCTCAACGACGAGTTTGTAATGGAGCACGCGGCGGCGTTTGCGGCCCGCGTCAAGCGGCAGGCTGTCGAGACCGGGCAACAGGTCGAACGGGCGTTTAAGATCGCGTTGGCTCGCGCTCCGGACGACGAAGAAGCACGCTGGGCCGCCGAATTGCTCGCTCGGCAGTTTACCCGCTACCAGAAAACGCCGATGCCGCCCGACGAGGCTTCGCAAAAAGCGCTTGCCCACTTATGCCAGATGTTGCTGAACACGAACGAATTCTTGTACATTCCTTGAGGTCGACCCGTGCCACGCTCTGCACGACAACCGGCTGAGCCAATTCTGTCGCGGCGCGACATGTTGCAAGTCACCGGGCTTGGCTTTGGCGCCGTAGCGCTGGCCGGCATGCTCGACGCCCAAGGGCTTTTGGCTGCACAGGCCGATGAGGCCGCCGGAGCCTCGCGGGCGTTCGATTTGCGCCCTCGATCCGCGCATTTCGCGCCGCGTGCCAAGTCGGTGATCATGTTGATGCAGAACGGCGGACCGAGCCAGATGGAGTTGTTCGACCCCAAGCCCGAGTTGAACAAGCGGGCCGGCCAGGTGCACCGCGACAAGGTCGAGATGTTTCAGCCCGGCAGCGAGTCGAACAAGCTGCTCGGTTGCCCATTCAAATTCGAAAAGCGCGGACAGTGCGGCATGGAGATTTCCGAAGCGCTGCCGCATCTGGCCGCCACGGCCGACGACCTGTGCCTGGTACGCTCGATGCACACCGGCCACAACAATCACACCGAGAGCCTGGTGATGATTACCAGCGGGAAGATTTTTCCCGGCCGGCCGACGTTGGGCTCATGGGTGAGCTATGCGCTGGGCAGCGAAAACCAGAATCTGCCTAGCTACATCGTGCTGCGCGATCCCGAAGGATATCCCGGCACCGGTTCGACGTTGTGGCAGAACGGCTGGCTGCCGGCCCTGTATCGTGGCACGGAGTTCAACGCCCAAGGGCCGCCGGTGTTGAACCTGCGACCCAGCGTGCCGCTGCCCGACGGCGCGCAAGCCGACGATCTGGCGTTTCTGGCCCGTATGAACCAGCGCCAACAGCGCGATTACCCGCGCGAGTCGGCGCTCGACGCGCGGATTCGCAATTACGAATTGGCGGCGCGGATGCAGTTGGCGGCCGGCGACGTGCTCGATCTGGCCAAGGAGACACAGGCCACGCGCACGATGTACGGGCTCGATAACCCCGTGACGGCCGGCTACGGTGCCCGCTGCCTGATGGCCCGCCGGCTGGTCGAAAGCGGAGTGCGATTCGTGCAGGTCTTTCCCGGCGCGGGCAATCCCTGGGATAGCCACGGGGACGTTAAAGGTGAGATCGAAAAAATCGCCGGCAAAACGGACTTGCCGTCGGCCGCTTTGATTCGCGATCTCAAGGCCCGCGGCCTGCTGGACAGCACGATCGTGCTGTGGACCGGCGAGTTCGGCCGGCTGCCCGTTTCGCAAAACGGCAAAGGCCGCGACCACAACCGCAACGGATTCAGCTTGCTGCTGGCCGGTGGCGGGTTCAAGGCGGGGTACGTGCACGGGGCCACCGACGACGTCGGCTATCGGGCCGTGGAAAAACCGGTGCACGTGACCGATCTGTTTGCCACGCTTCTACACCAATTGGGACTCGACCATAATAGGCTCACCTTCCGCCACCAGGGGCGCGACGAAACGCTCACCGACGCCGCCGTGACCGGCGCGAACGTCGTGCACGAACTCACCGAAGGACCGGCACCCGCCTAGCCGCCTCAAGGAGGACGACCATGTTATCCATCCTTGGCCGACCGTATCGCCTGTGCGATGGCATTTCGCGGCGCAGCTTCTTGAAGTTGGGCTCGCTGGCCATGGGAGGGTTGACGCTGGCCGACATTTTACGCGCCGAAGCTGCGTCCGGCACTTCGCGGCGGCACAAATCGGTGATCATGATCTTCATGCCCGGCGGACCATCGCACATCGACATGTACGATCCGAAGCCCGAGGCGCCGGTCGAGGTGCGAGGCGAATTTCGACCGATCCGCACGGCCGTTCCCGGCATCCAGATTTGCGAGCACTTGCCGAAGCTGGCCCGCATCATGGACAAGCTGGCCCCGATCCGCACGATTGTCGGCGGTCCGGACGATCACGCGTCGCACATGTTGCTGACCGGCTGGGACCGCCAAGGGCCGCAGGCCGCCGGGGGTTGGCCGACCATCGGCTCGTTCGTCTCCAAGCTGCAAGGCCCCGTCGACCCGACGGTGCCGCCCTACGTCGGCCTGGCGGCGGAAATGATCCATCCGCCTTACAATGATCCCGGGCCCGGCTTTTTGGGCGCCGCGCATGCGGCGTTCACGCCCGACGGACATTCGCTACAGAACATGGCGCTCAACAACGTCACGTTGGACCGGCTTGCCGATCGACAAACGCTGTTGGCGCGGTTCGACCGGCTGAGCAAGGAAGTCGACAACGGCGGCGCGTTGCATGGCCTCGACGCTTTCCAGCAGCAAGCGCTGCGTGTGATCACGTCTTCGAATTTGCGCGACGCGCTCGACATTTCGCGCGAACCGGCCGACGTGCGGGCCCGCTATGGGCCGGGCGATCCCAGTTTGATCCCGGGCTTCAACGCGGCGCCGAAACTGACCGAGCACCTGCTCGTGGCCCGGCGGTTGGTCCAGGCGGGCGCGCGGTGCGTCACACTGGCCTTCGGCGGCTGGGATTGGCACGCCACGAACTTTCTGGGCATGCGGAAGGAGCTGCCGTTGTTCGACCACGGAGTGGCCGCCCTGGTCGAAGACCTGCACTCCCACGGTCTCGACAGGGACGTGCTGGTGGTTGCCTGGGGCGAAATGGGGCGCAGCCCGCGCGTCAACCCGGCGGCCGGCCGCGACCATTGGCCGACCGTTTCGTGCGCGCTGTTGGCCGGCGGCGGGTTGCGGACCGGCCAGGTGATCGGACGGACGAATCATCTGGGCGAAATGCCCATGGATCGGCCGGTGCACTTTCGCGAAGTGCTGGCCACGATCTATCATCATCTGGGCATCGACGCCTCCGGGACCACGTTGCCCGACCTCAATGGCCGGCCACGGTACGTGGTCGAAGATTACCGGCCGATCGCGGAACTGCTATAAAGGCTCATTCTTCGCGTTCGCCGAAGGCTCGTTTGGCAATATGACACAAAGAGGCAATATGACACAAAGAGATTGACAATTGGATGCTCGACCGCGACAGTGCGGTAATGTTCTACCGAACTTCGACGTTCGAATTCGTGTTAGGCCGCTTGAGGCTACTTGTCAGGCTCTACAGCGTGCGGTCGAGGTTATGTCTTGCTACAACCACCAGTCGCGGTCGGAGGAAGCTGCGATGAGTCTTTCGCTGAGCGATAAGCGACAACAGTCCACCCTGATCTCTCGCCGCCGACTCCTCCAGGCCGGAGGGATCGGCGCCTTGACTCTGGGCATACCGGGGATGGTTGCAGCGTCCGTCAATGGCAACCGAGGACTTGGAGGCGGTGCTGCCGAGAAGTCTTGCATCTTTGTCTTGCTGTGCGGCGGGCCCAGTCACCTCGATACGTGGGACCTGAAGCCCGCGGCGCCGGCGGAAATTCGCGGCCCCTACCAGCCCATTGCCACGACGGTCCCTGGCATGCGCATCTCTGAGCTTCATCCGCGCCTGGCCACCTTAACCCAGCATTTCAGCCTGATCCGGTCGATGACACATGTCGGGAACATCAGCAACCATTTCGACGCCATGCACCACTGCCTGAGCGGCCAAGCGGATGCGCCTGCCGACTCTCCGTACATCGGTTCCGTCCTGGCGAAGGTTCGACCCAGCCAGCGCAGCGTCGCTTCGTACGTCTGGCTGATCAAGTGCGTCGGCGATCCTGTCTTCTGCGCCCCGAATATTGGCACGGGGGGCCACCTGGGCGTTAGCCACAGCCCGCTGTTCGTCGGCTCGGCAACCAATCATCCGGCGATGCCTGGTTTCAGAGCCCCCGACGAGTTCCTTCCCGCGGTGCCGCCCGAGCGGATGCAGCAGCGCCGCCGGTTGCTGGAAAGTCTGAATCCTGCCGAAAGTCCGAGCGTGGGAAATCGAGCCATGAGAGAGTGGCAGGAACTGCGCGGCCGGGCCTTCGAGTTGGCGAGCGGACCGGGCGGACGAGAGCCGTTCGAGTTGGAACGAGAGCCAGTGACCGTGCGCGAGCGCTACGGCATGCATCCCCTGGGACAAAACCTGCTCCTGGCGCGCCGGCTTGTCGAGGCGGGAGTGGGGTTCGTCACTGTCAATGGCTGGACAGGCCCGGCTCCGGGCGAAACTGGGGGCGGACCTCCCAGTTCGAGCTGGGACATGCACGGCGGAGAAATGGGGATGGGCAATGCCTTTGGCACCGGTTCGTACGGCATGGGCTGGTGTTTACCGCGGCTCGATGAAGCACTTTCTGCGTTGCTTGTCGATCTCGAGGAACGTGGCTTGCTTCGCAGCACCCTGGTGGTGGTCGTCGGAGAATTTGGCCGAACGCCGCGTATCAATGCGCCCGGCGCCAATCCCGGGCGCCAGCACTGGCCCTCCTGCTATTCCGCCATCCTTGCAGGCGGCGGGATTCGCGGCGGTGTGGTCTACGGGGAGTCCGACAAGATCGGGGCATACGTGAAGGACAAACCGGTGCGCCCCCAGGACCTCGGCGCCACGATCTACCACGCTCTGGGCGTCCCACTCGATCTTCGTCTGGGCAAGGACGGCTTCACCCGTCCCATCAGCTCGGGTCAGCCGATCCTAAATCTGTTCGGATAGCAAGCGCGGTTTCCGACATGTCGCCCCAGGCGGCCACGCCCACGATGACGGCAGTGGGTAGCAATGAGCTCAAGTCCGGATCATCGAGTGTTCTCGATTCGTGACATTCGACGGACCCGAAGCGAATCTGTCCACGTGTCACGAACGAACACGATGTGACAAGTTGCAGAGCCTACAGGTGACACACACAGAAACTATCTAACACGTCGTTAGGCAGGGGGGTGCAAACGTGATTGACGCTTTGCTCCAACATATACCTGAATCTCTCAAGAATCAGTCCGGCTCTGTATTCTATTCCGGCAGAACTGCCTTCAGCGAACCATCGCTTGTCTACGTACTGGTTCTGAATCCAGGAGGGTCCCCGCACTTGCAGGCGCAGGAAACCGTCTCATGGCACACCAACAAGGTCCTCAAACTCGAAAAGCCAAACTGGTCGGCTTACCGCGATGAGAGTTGGCGCGGGAGTTCGCCTGGAACCCATGGAATGCAACCCAGAGTTCTACACCTGTTTCGAACGCTGAATCGCGACCCCGGACTCGTTCCATCAAGCAATGTGGTCTTTTTGCGGTCCGATCAAGAGAGCGACATCAAGGGTAACTTTCGAGACCTTGCGCGTCTTTGCTGGCCTTTCCATCAGAATGTGATTGACCAGCTTGGCGTCCGTGTCGTTGTGTGTTTTGGAAACACCGCGGGCGACTGGGTACGGGAACGTTTGAGCGCCAACACGCACGTTGAAACTTACACTGAGAACAACCACAGAAGATGGCAAAGCAACGCGTACCGAAGCGCCAGCGGTTGACGGTCTTCCGCCTTGCCTTGCGGGCCGATGTACTTCACGAGTTGTCGGGCCAGCGTGTCCAGCTTCGCGACTCCCTCGCGGTCCTTGCCGCCGAGCTTGACGATGGCTTGGCCGGATGCCTTGTGGAGGCGGCAGCCTGGAATGGGGCGGGGTGCCATGGCGCGAGTCCTTGCTTCTGGAAACTTTTCAGGGGAGTAGAAACTACACCCCAAATCTCAGAAAACAGGCCGCGCCGCCGGGTGGTTGGCGGGTAGTCTCGATCGTCGAGAACGCGAGAATTCAGCCAGAGTTACGAGTTGTTCTGCAAACAAGCGGGCGAAGGGACTCGAACCCTCGACATCCAGCTTGGGAAGCTAGCGCTCTGCCAACTGAGCTACGCCCGCAACGTGCGGGGTTCAGTCTAGGTAACCCTGCGCGCGAATTCAAGACCGTGCAGTCCGCGGTCCGGAGCTCGCGATCCCGCCCCCGCGCGGACCCGAGATGACCCGACATTCACGTGCGAAGTCGCGCTCCTGCCGACGGCGCCCTCTAGTGCGGATTTCGTTCCCAGCCGGTCAACTGCCGCTGGACTTCCTCGGCGGTCAGCTTGGCCTGGCCGAGCGGCCGCCGGGCGGCTTCCTCGCGGTCGAGATGCGCTCCGTCGCGGGACTGCCCGGCAACTTCCTGTTCGAGCAAAGCCAGCCAGGCGGGCACTTCAAGGCCGACGCCGGTCGGCTCCTGGGTAAGCTCGTCGATTTCCTGCTCCAAGAGCTCGAACGAGTTGCTCGACGCCCCGCCGGCGCGCACCTCGTCCATGGCCGGCTTGACGAGCGCTCTGGCTCGATCGATCACGAGCGGACGGACGAAACGTTCGGCCAGCCGGTCGGTGACCGTCGGCAGTCGCATGGCGTATGTCTTGCGCAGCTCGGCCCCATGATTCTGCAGCTTTTCGGCCAGCTCGGCCGTGCGCTCCGCCAGCGCGCGACGCCACGTTTCGGCCGCCGCGCTGCGCCCGCGGCGAACCATGACCGCGTGCGCGATCAACACCGGCTTCAAGTGCCACGCCACGCGATCGTACTGAACCCGCAGGCGCAAGAAGTCCAAAAGCGTATAAAGCATCTCGCCGCGGTCCGATTGCGTGGTCGTGCTGTTGTAGTCGCGGTACTCGGCGTAATTCTCCACGATCGCTTCGATCACCAGGGTCAAGTGCTTGACCGCCTCCGCCGGAGAGATCGATTCGCCGATATCGTCAAGCAGGCGAAAATCGTATTCGTCGCGACGCTCGTCGTCGGCCAGCCGGTCGAGCCAGGCGCCGACTCCCTGGTGCAGGATCGCGCGGAGGTTGCCCAAGTTCAGAAAACGCTGCGTGAACAGATCGCCGCCGTAGCGTTCGATAAACTGTTTGAGGGCTTGCCACGCCTTGTCGTCGGCGATGCGTTCCAGCACCGAGAGCCGCAGCGTGCGGCTGTGGGCCAGCCATTGTTTGAGCAGCGACTCGGTCAAATGTTCGAGGCATTCGACCAGCTCGTTGTCGGCCCGCTCGGAGTCGTTCGCGCCCGACCAGTCTTGCGACATCGCCACGAGCGCTTCGACCAGCGCCTCGTATCCGGCGGAAAAGAGGCGGTCGTATTCGCTGATCGCACCGTGGCCGACCGGGTTGGACGATTCCATGAGCCGGGCCGCTTCCAGCAATTGGCAGGTTTCTTTGAGCAAGCCGAGTTTCGGCAGCCAACCGAGCAAGTCGCGCAGCAGTTGCTGCAACTCGCGTGCCTGCACCAGCCGCGCGAGATCGCCTCCCTTGCTTGCGGGTAAGTAAAGCAGGGCTTGCGATTGCAGACGCTCCAGGAATTGCGGCCACAGACGTTCGACCAGGGCGCGGTCTTGCCGGACGACGCCCCGCAACAAGTCGTCCCGGCAATCGTCGGACTTTGTGCTTCCGCCCGCGTCGGGCAGCGCGGCGCGCATCGATCGGGCCGCGTCGGCTGTTTCGATCACTGTCGCGATGATTTTTTCCACGAGCGATTCCTTGACGGCCCGGCGACGTTCGAATTCCATGAGCGAGTCACGGCTGGGCGAAGGCGCGGGTACGCGCCGCTGGCTCACCGAGCGCAGCAAGGCCAGCAAACGCCGCTCGTTTTCGGTTGCCTGTTCGAGCCACCGGCCGAGCGTTGCGTCAGACAACGGCGCATCGCTGTTCGGCCCGAGCGCGAGCACCGCCTTTTTCCACAACGAGGCCACGGTGCGCGCAAGCGCCAGTCGCTCGCCGACGCGATGCGCTTCCTGCTCCAGCTCGAAATCGGTGGCCGGCGCGGGGCCGCTTTCGAGCATGTCGGCGTCCACGCCGTCGGCCGTGCTGTCGATGTAGACCATATCGTCGTAGGCTGCGCCGTACAGGTTCGACCGGCCCTCCCCGTCTTCCGAGTCGGCGATCTCGTCCGGCTCGTCGAGCGCGTCGGCGTTGCCCGTGCCAAGCAAGTCGAGTGAAGGCGCCTGCCAATAGTCCTCGGCGTTGGCTTCGAGCAATTCGAAGAATCGGACGACGAGCGCTCGGCGCTGGGCGGCCGAAGAGGTCGCGTCTCCCGGGGCTCCGGAACATACTTGGTCGAGCCACCGCTGGGCCAGCGCGTAGAAGGAATACCCGCCCTGCTCGAGCGGAACGAGCCCAAGAGTGCTCAACCATTGCATAACGAGCGCCATCGCGGCCACCAGATCGGGCTTTTGACACAAGGCACCGACGACCAGCGCGTAAGCCTTGGGCGAGTTGAATTGCGCGACTCGGGTGCGCCAAAAGGCAATATCGCCCGCCGCCGCGCCGGCTCGATGAAACGCCTTCAGCGCGTCGGCCACCTCGCGGGCCGAGTCGTAGGCCTCGGCGCCGGAAAAGGCCTCGATGCTTTCGACGCTCGTAGGCGCAAATTGGTCCCACCACCGCGCAAGCTTGCCCATGCGCTCGGCAAGCGCCGCTTGCAAAGAATCGTCCTCGCGCGACGCGGCCTCGCTCCACAGCCGGGCATACAGGCCCACGATCTCGTCCACGAGCTCGATCAGTTGCTCCAACCGGTGATCGGGCACGCTGTTTTCCGGCGACGGAAACAGGCTGAATTGACCCTGAAAACCGAGAATATTCCACGGATCCACGAGCGCCCCGCACTCGATCGCGCGGTGCAAATAGTCCTCGATTTCCGCCAGCAGCCTCGACGCGCGCGCAAGATCACCCGCGTCGATCACCAAATGTCCCGTGGTGAGCCGGCACTGGATTTCGCAAGCCATGCGGGCCGCCGCGACGGGCACGACTTGCGCTTGCCGCAGCGCCGCTAGTGGATAGCCCATGCGGGCGAAAAGCAGCGCCAGGTGCACGTGCTCGAGCTGGGCGGCGCGGCGGCGGGCAAGCTGCTGATTCAGATGTTGCCGCGCGCCGGCCAGCGGCTGTTTGCCGGTCACCGCCTCGGCCCGCAATCGGCGCCCGTGCTCGCCCTCCAGGCTTTCGATAAACCGCTCGTAGAACGCGTCGCGATAGGCCGCGATGCGCGGCAAAAGCGTGGAAAGGGTCGTCGACGAATCGTGCGCGTCCGGGCCGTTGCCGCTGGTCCCCGAAGCCATCAGGATCGTGCCGGCCAGCACGGCCGCGGCTTCCACGAGCACTTCGTCGCGCGACAGTTCGCCGTGCTCGTCCACGCGCTCCAACAGCACGTCGAACGTCACCTGCTGCGCCACGAAACGGCGGTACCGGCCTTGGTGGTCGATGTGGTGCGGGTCCCACTGGCCGAAGTGATAGTTGGGACGCTTGTTTACGGGGTGGTCGAAATCGTAGGCCCGGGGGTCGAGCGCCAATTCGTCCACGAGCTGGGGGTCGAAGTAGGCTTCGCGCAGGATCGCCTCGTCGGTCGTTCGTAGTATCTCGAGCGCTTTTTCGACCACTTCCCGATATCGGCCCGTGCCCACTCCGGCCCCGCGCACAAACAGGGGAATCGGTCGAACCCGCTCGTGCCGGTAGGGCTCGATTCGCTGCGCGGTGCGCAGCACGGCCACCGGGCGATATCCGATAAAGTCGTTGAGGCGGGCGATCGCGCCTGTGACGATGCGATCGTCCTCGTTCCACGGGCCACTCTGCCCGAGCACCGCTTCGCAGACCCGGCCCATGAAGAACGGTCCAAACAAACAGGCGTCGCTCTGGTGAAAGACGAGGTCGCGGTGAAACTCGCGATAACGCGCGGGCAGTACTTCAAAGGCCAGCCGCAAGACGCCTCGGGCCTGCTCGACGTTTTCAAACGCGGGCTCGCGCCGCTCGAGGCTCTCCAAGCGCTCCTGGAGCAGCCGACCGACGGCTTGGGCGATGTTTTGCGACTCGCCTGATTCGCCCTCGAAGGCGGCAAACAATTCGTCGAGATTGCGCAAAAACCGCGGGTCGGGCGTTCCCGACGAAAAGTTCAGGTAGCCAACAAGCTCCTGTAACCTGGGAGGCGTCAGAATGGCGGCTCGATCCTTGGCCATGCGCAAATGCCCGCTCTCGGTGTTATGGGTTGGGGTCATGGTAGGAAATCGAGCGGGCTTTGGTCCAGCGGGCGGTGCCCCGGCGGCGTGATTGCGGCGGGATTTTTGACGGGCAGCGCCGGCCGATTTTGACTATAGTTGTAGGGAGGTCGTCACGTTTCCAGCGGCCTTTACGCCGCTGACATCGGGAACCGTATAGGAGCCATTTCGAATGCGACAGCTTCTGCGCTTTGCGCTCTTGGCGGCCGTGGGATGCTGCGTCTCCCCGGGCCGGGCACAATCGTTGATTCCGCAAGGCGCCGCGTCGCGATATGGCTTGACGCGCGCGTGGTACGCGCAGGTTGGCTCGCCGCGAGTAACCGGCACGCTGAAACACGTCAATTACGACGAAGGGATGCTGCTCGTACAGTCCAGCCGAGGAATGCTCACCGCCATCGGCGCCGAATCGGGCCGCACTTTGTGGGCAACCCAGGTCGGCCCGCGAGACCGCTCCGTCACCGAACCGGCGGCCAACGACAAGCATATTGTTGTCCTCAACGGCTCGACGATGTACGTCGTGGACCGCGCGAGTGGGGACATCGTGTGGCAACGACAGGTCCGCGGAGCCCCGGGCGCCGGTCCGGGCGTCAGCCGGACGCACGTCTTTGTGCCGATCATAACCGGACTGGTCGAAGGCTACGATCTGGAAAAAGGGGCCGACCAGACTCCGTGGAACTATCAATCGACGGGGCGCGTGCTGTCGCCTCCGATGACGACCGACCTGACGGTGAGCTGGACGACCGAGAGCGGCCATTTCTACGTGGCCGATCCCGCGGGCGGGGGAATTCGCTACCGGCTGGAAACGCGGGCCGAGATTCATTCGCGCCCCGCGTCCTGGTCGCCCCGACTGTTTGCCGGTTCCGCCGACGGATACGTTTACGCCGTCAATGAAACCGGGGGCAGCATTGCATGGGAGTTTCCCGCGGGCGAAGCGATCTACGAACCGCCGGTTGCCATCGAGGACCGAGTGTTTGTCGTCACCGAGTTTGGCGGCATGTATTGTCTGGATGCCGACAGCGGACAGCCGTTGTGGCACGCCGGCAACGTCAGCCAGTTCGTGGCAGCCAGTCCGTCGCGCGTTTATGCCTGCAATCGGGTGGGATCTCTGTCGATTCTCGACATCGGGGGCGGAGCGCTGCTTGGCACAATGCCTTTGAACGGAATCACCACGAAAGTGGTCAACAGCCGTAGCGACCGGATTTTTCTGGTTGACGACGCCTGCGTGATACAATGCCTGCACGAAACGCAGCTCACCTCGCCGGTCGTGTACACGCCGCCGGCACCGCCGGAAAAACCGGAAGTCAAGCTGAAGCCGAGGGATCCCAAGGCCCCTGAAAAAGCGCCCGCCGATTCGTTCGACCAGCCGCCGGCCGAAGATGCCTTCGAGAAAGAAATGCCCGAGGAGCCGGCCAAAGAGGTCGAGAATCCGTTCGACCCGGCCCCCTAGGAACGGCGGAGCGGACCGAAATTCTCCCGGCGCGCCGTCGCTCGCGCCTGGCCGCGCCGCGTGCGGGTGTTGACTGCCGGCGGACAACTTCTTAAACCAAGAGTGTGACACTTCGGTGCCACGGGCGGCGCAAGCCACCCGTGCCGCTTTTGACGTCGGCGCGGCCGGACATCGCTTTTCGACAGGTGCGGCGATAAGCCGCGCTTCGGCCGCCAGACGCCGCCTGCACGCGTCGCAGTTGCTCCGCAATTCCTTGTTTGCCAACCACTCTGCCATGTCGTCACCGCCGATCAAACGGGCGCTCATCAGCGTCAGCGACAAGCTTGGGCTGGGGGAATTTGCGCTGGGCCTGATGGCCGCCGGAGTCGAGATTTTCAGCACCGGCGGCACGCGACGGTTTCTGGAAGCCGCCGGTGTGAAGGTTCACGACGTGGCCGACTATACCGGCTTTCCGGAAATGCTCGACGGCCGCGTCAAAACGCTGCATCCCAAGATTCACGGCGGCATTCTGGCACGCCACGACCGCCCCGACGATCTGGCGGCGCTAGCCGCGCACGGCATTCTGACGTTCGAGCTGGTGGTGGTGAACCCCTACCCGTTCGAGGCAACCGTCGCCCGCGACGATGCCACGTTCGAGGAGGCGGTCGAACAGATTGACATTGGCGGACCGAGCCTGCTTCGCGCAGCGGCCAAAAATCACGCCTTCGTTACCGTGGCGTGCGACCCGATTCAGTACGGCGAGATTCTCGAGCAAGTGACCGGCCACGGGGCCACCACGCCCGAGTTGCGGCGCCGGCTGGCGCAAGCCGCGATTTCCCTCACCGGGCGCTACGACCAGGCGATCGCCCATTACCTGGCCGGCCAGATCGAGCCGGAGGATTTTCCGCATCGCTGGCACGTCGACTTGCGGCGCAAGGAGGTGCTGCGCTATGGTGAGAACCCCCACCAAAAGGCCGCGCTTTACGCCGAGCGGCACGCCGGCGGCGGGGCGAACCTGGTCGCGGCCCAACAGTTGGCCGGCAAACAGCTCTCGTACAACAACCTGCTCGATCTCGACAGCGCGCTGGCCATCGCGCGCTCGCTGGATGCCGCCGGCGCCGTCGTGATCAAGCACAACAATCCGTGCGGAGCCGCGACGGCGCCCGAACTGGCCGCGGCAGCTCGCTCGGCCCTCGACGGCGACCCGGCCAGCGCGTTCGGCTCGGTGCTGGGCTTCAATCGCACGATCGACGCCGCCACCGCGCTGGTGCTTGCCGAGCCGGGCCGGTTTATCGAGGCCATCGTCGCGCCCGACTATGAGCCGCGCGCCCTGGAAATCCTGACCACGAAACCCAAGTGGAAGGCCAACGTGCGGTTGATGAAGGTGGGGCCGCTCGACCATGCGCAGGCCCGCTGGCAGTTGCGCCAGATCGAAGGCGGCGTGCTGGTGCAAGACGCCGACAGCGAGCCCGATCGGGAGTCCTCCTGGAAAGTGGTCACCGCCGCCGAACCCCGCGGCGGCGAGTGGGACGACCTGCGGTTCGCCTGGACCGTCGTGCGGCACGTCAAATCGAACGCCATCGTCCTGGCCCGGGGGCGAGCCCTGCTGGGAGTCGGCGCGGGGCAGATGAGTCGCGTCGACTCGGTCGAGATTGCCATCAAAAAGGCCGGCCAGCGCGCCCGCTCGGGCGTGATGGCGTCCGACGGGTTCTTTCCGTTTATCGATTCGATCGAGCAGGCGGCGGCCGTCGGCATCGCGGCGATCATTCAGCCGGGCGGATCGAAGCACGATGACCAAGTGATCGCCGCCTGCGACGACCACAAGATCGCGATGGTTTTTACCGGCCGGCGGCACTTCAAGCACTGATGACGAGCGTGTTGGACAAGATTGTCGCCGCCAAGCGCGAGGAAATCGCCGCGTCCAAGCGCGCGCATCCCGAGGCCGCTCTTCGCGCCGCCGCCGCCGCCGCGCCGCCCGCGCGTAACTTTTTCCAGCCGCTCGCGGCCGGTGGTCCGATTCGCCTGATCGCGGAAGTGAAGAAGGCCAGCCCTTCGGCCGGCGTGATTCGCCGAGACTTCCAGCCCGTCGAAATCGCCCGCACCTACGAGCGGCACGGCGCAACGTGTCTGAGCGTGCTGACCGACGCGCCGTATTTCCAGGGAAGTCTTGACGATTTGCGGCTCGTGCGCGAGGCGGTTGGGCTGCCGATTTTGCGGAAGGATTTCATTCTCGACTGCTATCAGCTCTACGAAGCCCGGGCCGCGGGGGCCGATGCCGTGCTGTTGATCGCCGAATGCCTGGACGACTGCGACCTGCGAAAGCTGCACAACGAGGCCGTGGCGTTGGGCATGGCGCCCTTGGTCGAGCTGTACGATCCTGAGAATCTCGAGCGCGTCTTCGACGCGGGGGCGACGCTGATCGGCGTGAACAATCGCGATTTGCGCACGTTTGAGGCCGACTTGGAGCACACCTTGCGGCTCCGCGAGCGGATTCCCGACCAGTGCGTGCTGGTGAGCGAAAGCGGCATCCGCACCCACGCCGACGTCGAGCGCCTGGCGGCCGCCGGAGTCGACGCGATTCTGGTCGGCGAATCGCTCCTGGCCAGCCCGGACATCGGCGCCGCCGTCGACGCCCTGTTGGGGCGGTAGCCGCAGCAGCCGGGGTCAGTGACCCCGGGCGCCCGGCGTTCGACACTTCACTCTCTCGCCGCCGGCCTCGATGAGGCCGGTCACAAGGTGCCGTTCAGCATGCGACTCAACTTGCGCCCCGTGACGCTCAAGGGAAGTTGTTCCAGCGCGTCGGGCTCGATCCAGCGACACTGGCCAACGGGAAGCGTTGATTTCGTGCCGCGGCACGTGGCGCGGTAGCAGTCGAGCGTGATGCGGAATCGGGTCACGCCGTGCTTGAGCGTGGCGATCTTTTCGATTTCGCCAATCGACAGCCCCGACTGCCGGCGAACTTTTTGGGCCAGCTCAGCACGCAGGGCTTCGCCGCGGCGTGCACAAATCGGAAAACGCAAGAAATCCCACAACCCGGCCCAGCGCTCGCCGTCGGCCCGCTTGCGCACGAACACTTTACCGCCGTGCCACGCGGCGACCGAAGCCTCGCGAACCGCTTCACTCGGCGGCTTGGACCGCGCGCGGGGAATCTGCGCCTGCAGTCCAAGGCGAAACGCCGCGCACAGCTCGCGCACGGGACAAACGCCGCACGTGGGCGCTTTGGGTGTGCAAACGAGGCTGCCCAGCTCCATCAGCGACTGGTTGAAAAGCCCGCACTGGCGCCGCGGGACGAGCGATTCGGCCATCTCCCACAAGAATTTTCGGGCGCGATTCGTGGATGAATCGCCCGAAAACGCCACCAGCCGGCTGAGCAGCCTGGTGGTGTTGGCCTCCAGGATCGGGGCCGGCAGGTCGTAGGCGATCGAAACGATGGCGCCGGCCGTATAGCGGCCGATGCCGGGCAAACGACCCACTTGCGCCGGATCGCGCGGAAATTCCCCGCCGTGCTCGTCGACAATCAGCCGGGCCGCCCGGTGCAACTGCCGGGCCCGGCGGTAGTAACCCAGGCCTTCCCAGAGCCGCAACACGTCGTGTTCGTCGGCCTCGGCCAACGCGCGGGCCGTGGGAAACGCCGCGACAAACCGGTTGAAGTACGGCACGACGGTGGCCACTTGCGTCTGTTGCAGCATGATTTCGCTGACCCAGATTTTGTAAGGGTCCGAGGTGCGTCGCCAGGGGAGATCGCGCCGGTGCCGCCGATACCAGGCCAGCAGGCGTCGCGCGAGCGAGCGCTTCCACTCGGGAGTGGGTAATTCGCAGGGCCCTTGTGGCGCCGGTAATTTCCTGGTCATGGTCCGCGGGGTCCGACGAAAGTGGCGTTTTGGAATGACGAATTCTAGAAGGATCGTGGCCCCTTTCACAAGGCGCGCGCCACAGTTGGCTCGGCAATCCGATCCTGCCCGGTCCGAGTGGACGCACCGCCCGGCGTGCATTAGGCTGCTTACGGCATGGGCTTAGTTAGACGGCCGTTGAAAAATGGGACTGGCTCCGAGCACGTCGCGGCGAGACCCGCGAAAAACGGCAGTCGCGAGGTGCCTGTCCCAATCCTGTTCGGCACGGGATTTGCGCTGTGCAAAACATTGACAGCT
>JBBDNV010000102.1:42345-95761 GCA_040877415.1 Pirellulales bacterium | reverse complement strand
ATATCTATTGCGACCCGGGCACTTGTTACCGGGCAGCGTCGACGTTGAGTTTCGGCTGGAGCGCTTTGCTTTCGTCGAGGACCTTCCAGGGGAACAAGCGGTTCTGTGTGCCGTCATGTCGGTGAAGAATAATTCTGGTCATACACTATGGTATCGAGGTGCTGCTCCAGGTGTCCCAGATACGCTTGTCTCGAACCGTGTTCATGGAACGTGGGACGAAGTACGGAATAGCTACGTTCCCCCGAACGAAGTCCAAAAGCTTCCTAGGGGGGGATCGTTCGTTTTTTTCGCGCCCGTAAGGGAGAACGCGGATGCTGCAAGAGTGGGATTTGCCGTAGCTTCGAGTTGGCTCGACGATTTCCATAAGGATGTGCTGAGCGAAGAATTCAAAGTCCGCCTGCCCAGGCTCCACAAATAGCGGGGGCGGTAGTCCGTCGCGGTCGAAGGATGCCCATCCCTGCAGACCTGCCGTTCCGCAAGCTGGAAGCCGACCGCCACTTTGACCGCTCTGGCGTACTGCCCGGTGTGCCACACGATGGAGTTCAAGGCAAGCAAAGGGACATCACGGACATCACTGATTACGGCGGTTGCCGTAAAAGGACGCGCCAGTGGAGAGCAGTGAGATCGTAGTCAGCCAGCCCGGGGAGCTGTCACCTGGATCGCCAGTCGATCGAGCAGTGGAATTGCTGGCGACGACTCCAGACGTCGGAATCGCCACGCTCGTTGTACCGATCCGCGAAATATCACAACTCGATGACTCAAATTGTGTCAAAGTCGTTATGGACGCGCGCGGTCGGGCGCTCTACCTGAGCCGGAAGCGAATTCCCTATGTCCAAGAACCAACGGCCGAGTCGAAATCGTCGGAATCGCCACGATTCTATCGCTGGCTCCGGCAGACGGTCTATCGCCGAGGAGTCCTTTCGAAACTGGCAAAGCTGCCTGTGACCCCGCTGGAGAAACTCGAAGGCATTGATCTTTTGCGCGCTCTGGAACACGGCTTTCCAATCGCGGTTGTCGTGATCGACGAATCGGAAGCGGTCGCAATTGGCAGGAAATCGGAAGTGGAAGCATGGCTCGATTCTCCGCGATCCTGATGGAGCACTTCCAAGAGCCCAGGAACCAGGGCCGGATGGGTTCGGCCAATCGCACCGGCCAGGCGTCGATTTCAGGCGGGGCGACGTTTGTCGTCTATCTGCGGATCGAGGGAGACCGAGTTTCTAAAGCGACGTTCGAATCCTTCGGCTGCGGCGTCACGACTGCATCCGGTTCGATGCTGACCGAGCTCATCGAACGCCGCTCGATAGCCGAATGCCTGGCGATCACCGCCGACGATCTCTCCGCAGCCCTCGGTGGGGTTCCGCCCGACAAGCGCCATTGTCCCATGGTGGCCGTCGCCGCCCTCCACAATGCCCTTCGCAGTGGTGAGATCTGATCCCTTCCTAGTCGACGTAGCTTGTTGCACCCGCACGATGGCCAGCCCGACGGCTGACCACCGATTGCGCCCAATGGAACTTACCTAGGATAGTTGATCGTCCCTGCTTACCACAGAATAGGTGTACGGCTGCGGTGAGCCACAAGGTTGCATGGAGGCGAGTTAAGCTGGAGCAGCTTCGCAGACATTGTCGACTGCACAAAGTTGCTGTACGACACGAGTCGGAAGGTCCCTCGTTCGCCGCTGGCGCGCCGACAACGGCCGGTAGACGAAAACGCCGAGTGCTGATTTGAGAACATGCGGAATCAAGTTGACGATTGCGCGCGACGCAATATAAACGAGGAGGGCAACCATGCAGTCCCAACTGTGAGCGTCGCGATGATCTCCGGCATCATTCTAGCCCACAACGAAGAGCACAGTATCGTCGACTGCATCAGAGCGCTTCGTCCGCATGTCGGCGAAGTGCTGCTAATCGATACTGAGAGCACGGACCGAACTGTGGAGCTTGCAAAGCGACTTGTCGATCGGGTTCTGTCGCACCCAAACGTTCCAAACTTCGACGCCGTGAGAAACATTGCGATTCCAGAGGCGCGTTTCGATTGGCTTTGGTTCGTGGATGCGGATGAGCGAATTCCGGAACGTACGGGTCAACTGGTAAATGAGCTCATTCGCAACCGCGGACATGAATTCGAGGCCATCAACATCCCATTCAAGTCGTACTTCTGCGGTCAATGGATTCAGCACTGCGGTTGGTGGCCTGGGTACACCGGCTGTCGCGTGCTCAAGCGCGGTCATTTTGAATATGGGCACGATTTGCATAGCGGCGTCAAGCTTCATGGACGCGAATGGCGATTCCCACCGGACCCGGAGTTGGCCGTACCGCATTACAGCTACCGCGACGTGGCACACTACTTATCAAAGTGCAACAACTATACGACCACTGAGGCGGTTCAACTCAAGGCGCACAACACGAAGTACGATTGGAGAGCTGCAGTTCACGCCATGGTACGCGACCTCTGGGCATACTACGAACTTCATCGCGGTGACCTTGACGGATCGCTCGGCTGGATCCTTTCATGGCTGGCTGGACAATATCGTTGGATGACACACGCGAAACTCATCGACTTAGAGCGGCGCTCCGATGTCGTCAGCGCACCGGCGGATTTGGACGAGTTCATGGCGGCGATGGAATACTATCTCGCCGTTTGTCGGGCCACCGCCCCAACGTGTCCTCTCGGAATCGTCCTGCGGGTTGCTGATCCTAGGCAAGCCCTCAGGCTTCCAGAAATCGTCGGATTGGCTGCGGCCATAGCTAAGACTGACCGGGAGGTGGCAGTCGACACCGGCGATTTGATCGCGATGCTGGAGACCCGACATGGTGATCGAGGCCTTTTGAAGTCCTTATGTCGCGCTCGACGACCGAAGCACTCGGTCGGAATTGTATACGACCCGCCGCATACGGCCGCCCCAGACGCTAGCGATGTTGTCCGCGTGTTGCGGACGCACTGGCCATCGGCGATAGAGCAGATATGCGACGAATGGCTCGAGCGCGCCCAGCTGTTTGACGAGGTGTGGATTGACACGGAATCGCAGAAAAGCATTCTACGGCGCAAAGGACTCGCGCCGGAACGGCTTCGCGTTATCCCGCCCGTTGTCGATGGCGATTGTGAAGTCGTGGAAACGGCGATTGCGACGTTCGAGCGCAGGCTGCGGCCGCTGCCGCTGCCGCCGCCGCGGACATCCCAGCTGCGCGTTGACTGGGAGGGCGAGCTGTTCGCCGGACACAGCTTTTCCAACATAAACGAGAGCCTGCTACTTGAACTATGCAGAGTGGATTCGATTGCGGTCCGCCTGCGCCGCGTCTTCCACAACCCAGCCGACGATCGCTTGGCGCCGCGATCTGACGAGTTGCTTCCGTTGGTAGGCCGCGACCTTGCCGGCGAGCCGGACGTGACAATTCGTCATGCTTATCCGCCGAACTGGGTGCGTCCGGAGACGGGTCTTTGGGTTCATATCCAGCCATGGGAGTTCGGTCACTTGCCGAACGAGTGGATCCAGCCCCTGTGTGATGAAGTCGACGAAATCTGGGCCCCGTCCAATTACGTCAAGAGGGTCTACGTCGACAGCGGCATTCCGCCAGAAAAGATCCAGGTAATCCCATGGGGCATCGACCCGGCTGTATTCAATCCTGCAGCGCCTCCGCTGGCCCTCTGCACTCAAAAGTCGTTCTGTTTCATTTTTGTTGGCGGTACGATTCATCGAAAGGGAATTGACCGCGTACTAGATGCGTACTTGGCGGAGTTCATGCCAACCGACGATGTATGCCTCGTTATCAAGGACGTTGGAACCCGCTCGTTCTACTTGCGATCCAATTGGCGGCAACAGATCCAGCGACTTGTAGAGGACGACAAGTGTCCTGAGATAATCTACATGGACGCCGACTTCACCGCAGGTCAATTGGCAAGTCTGTACACAGCGTGCCATTGCCTGGTGGCGCCCTATCGCGGTGAGGGCTTCGGGCTCCCCGTGCTTGAAGCGATGGCCTGTGGGCTGGCTCCCATCGTTCCAAAGGGAGGCCCGACGGACGATTTTGTACAGCATGGTTTGGGCTACGTTGTGCCGTCTGAAGAGGTTAGAAACGGGATGCCAGGTCTTTGCAAGCCCGGTACTGAGTTCCTGGTTTCAATCGACGACCTTCGTCGTCTTATGCGTCATGCCGCGACAAAACGAGCAGCAACGCACCAAGTGGGCTTAAACGCCGCCAGAGCAGCCCGGGAACGGTTCACGTGGTCAAATACTGCAAGGCAGGTGGTGGAACGAATCCATGCACTGGTGCGCCAGCAACGTCCAATTCGCGGCGCTAGTTGTGGTTCCACGAAGGGCTTGGCGGCTTTGGTTATTCCCACAACGGACGACCAAGCGATGGGGGAGTGCCTTTGCCGCCTTCACCCGTTCGTAGGAACGTTGGCGGTGCTCGACGTGGGAATCTCAACGCGAACGAGAGCCATCGCCGGGGAATACGGCGCCGAGGTCGTGTCGTCCGGATCAATCACTCGGACTACCGGCGGCTCGGACGAGTGGCTCATCTTGCTCAAAGCCAACGAGTTTATCGAAGAGCAGCACTTCGCCGAACTGGATCGACTGATGTCCTGCGTTCCGGACCAGATTCGCGGGATTCGCGTTCGAGTTCAGATGCCATCCGAGCCTGAAAAGCAGGAAACGAGAATCTTTCGTGGTTCGCTCGAGTCACTCCCAATGCCCTTGGGCGTGGACTCCTTCGACACTTTACGACAGCAGGTTACCGCCGACACAATTCTTTCCGAGATCGTTGTAACCTGCTTGGAGCGGATCCACGATAGGGAAGGCCGGCCGCCAGTTGCCGCACTAGATCCCGGCTTGTTATTCGAAGCTGGCGAACGTCAGAATTTCCCTAGAAACAAAGGAGTCTTAATTCAACTGGCTACAGGTCAGCATCGGGAACTGCTTGAAAACACCCGCGCACACCATCGCTCGTATGCGCAACGACATGGCCTTGACTACTGCTATGCTGAGAGCAATCCTGCAGCCCCAAAAAGAGCGGGCTGGGGGAAGATATCGCTCATTCTATCAGCAATGAGGGCAGGATATGAGCGTATTGTCTGGCTAGACGCCGACGCGGTCATTCTGGACACAAACGTCAATCTGGCGGAACTCACCGACCAGGGCATCGGCATGGTCAAACATCCCAATCCGCTTCATTGGAATTCTGGAGTGGTAATTGTAGTGCGCTCGTCAGCTACTGAGAAGTTCTTTGAAGCGGTTCATCGGGAACCTGAAAACACGAGCGCGTGGATGGAGCAGTTGGCGATCAATTCGCTTGCTGAGCGAACGGAATTCGCTGGGCTCCTGGTGGAGTTGGCTGCAGCCTACAACACCACACCTGGTGCCGTCACGTCTCACTCGCCCGTCGTGATTGCCGCTCATGGCCTGCCGCACTGCGAGCGGAGGCGACTCATAGCCGAATGGGTCGAGGAAGCGGCACGAATCATGCATTCAAGCGACGCGAAAGCAATCGCCCAGATCGCGACACGCGAACATTTTGGCAGTTTTTTGAACGGTCGAGGACTGCTCGGCCAGGCGGCAGAAATCGGAGTCTTGCGCGGTGCGTTCTCACGAATGTTCCTGGATCGATGGCGGGGAGCAGTCCTGCATCTCATCGATCCGTGGCGTCACCTTGACGACTACCGCGATATCTCAAACCTTTCGGATACTGAACACGAATCGTGTTTGGCTGAGGTTCACCGCAATCTTGTGGCGCACACAGGCCGATATATGATCCACCGACAGCTTTCGCAGGAGGCGGTTCACGCCTTCGGGAATGAGTCGCTGGATTTCGTCTACCTTGATGCGAACCACGCACTCGAAGCGACCCTTCGCGACATTCGCTCGTGGATGCAAAAGGTTCGACCTGGTGGCGTACTGGCCGGACATGACTATTTGGACGGCGACTTGCCTGAGGCAGACTTTGGTGTTAAAAGTGCGGTACGGTCTTTTGAGCGTGAGGCCGATCTCGTCGCCCATTGCACAAGGGAGGCGTGGCCATCCTGGTACTTCATCAAGCAAGCCTGAACACCATCTCGTCGGCTGGCCTCGAAGAAGGGCGATGATGCCGACTGAAACCAAGTGTGTCAGTGCAAGCGTTCCTAGTGCTCTGTCAGCCTTGGCATGATGGATGGTATTCTCCCGACCGTGTCGGGGAAATCCACGGTTCGATGCCAAGGAGGGCGTCATGGAGAAACGGTATCGTGTGACGTTGACGGAAGAAGAACGGCATGAGCTTCAGACCATGGTGTCGACGGGCAGGGCGGCGGCGAAAAAACTGGTGAGGGCTCGGATTTTGTTGCTGGCCGATCAGGCAGGAGGTGGTCTCGGCAAGTCGGATGCGGAGATTTGTGAAGCGTTGGGATGCGGTCGAACGACTGCGGAGCGTGTGCGGAAACAATTCGTGGAGGACGGCCTCGAACTCACGTTGCAACCCGCGCGGTCCCAACGGGTTTACGAACGACGACTGGACGGAAAGGCGGAAGCGCATCTGGTCGCTCTGACTTGCAGCGCTCCCCCGGCTGGTCACGCGCGGTGGACGTTGCGATTGTTGGCGGATCGAATGGTCGCGTTGGAACATGTGGAGACGGTTTCGCACGAAACCGTGCGACGGACGCTGAAAAAAACGAACTCAAGCCGTGGTTAAAGAAAGGTTGGTGTCTCCCGACAGGGCCGTCCGCTGAATTCGTGGCGGCGATGGAAGATGTGTTGGAAGTTTACCATCGCCCTCACGATCCCAGCCGACCGCTGGTCTGTATGGATGAATGCAGCAAGCAATTGATCGCGGAAATCCGTGACCCCTTGCCGGCGCGTCCGGGCGATATCGCAAAGTACGACAGCGAGTACGAACGCCGTGGCACGGCCAACATTTTCATGGCGGTCGAACCCCTGGCCGGCAAACGCACCGTTCAAGTGACCGACCAGCGGAAACGAACTGATTGGGCTCTGTTTATTCGCCACCTGTTGTTGACCATCTACGCCAAAGCGGCGGTGGTTGTGCTGGTTATGGATAATCTGAACACGCATGGGATCGCCAGTCTGTATGAAGCCTTCGACCCGGCAACGGCCCGCAAACTGGCCTCACGACTGGAGATACACTACACCCCAAAACACGGGAGTTGGCTGAACATGGCCGAGACGGAACTGAGCGTACTCTCACGTCAATGCCTCGACCGCCGCATCGACAGCAAGGAGGTTCTGACGTGCGAAATCGCCGCATGGGAAACCACACGAAACGCCGACTGCACCAAGATCAACTGGCGATTCACCACCGTTGACGCTCGCATCAAACTCAAACGTCTTTACCCCTCGTATCAAGAGTGACAGAGCACTAGCTCAAAAGCACATAGTTGAGATGGATCTGGGCGAGTCATTTCCTTGGTTTACGCCGTGTCCGTTCCGCGGGACTGCAGGTGGGGGTCATGCGGGGGGCGGCTCGGCTGCGTCGGCGGCCTGCCAGGCGTCGGGCAGGAATTGGGCGAGCCCGTCGCGCGCTCCGCGCTGGCGATCAGTGACCAAAGCCGGGCGTGATTTTCCGCGGCGGCGTCGTGGCCGGCAAGCAGCCAGTTCTTGCGGCCAATCGCCGCGCGTTTGAGCGCCCGCTCGGCTGCGTTGTTGTTACGCCGGCCATTGCGGTGCTTGCCCAGGCACAATATGCGGGCAGGGCTGAGCGCGAGGCAAAGCAATCCGGCTGGAGGTTGGCGGTTCGCTCCGGGCTCTCAAAGTTCGCCGAACGGTCGAACCGTCTACGACTTGTAGCCAATCTGTAGCCAATACGCCGGACACTGGCGCATGTCGCGAACAATGGCGGAAATTGACGGTCGCCCCAAGCTCAAACACGTGGCCAGCTTGGACGATCGTGGACGCAGGCAACACATGTCCAGGTAGGACTCGAAATCAGGTGCCCCGCAAGGGGTTGTGGGTTCGAATCCCATGCCCTCCGCTTTTCCACAACGAGTAGCCCCGCCTAGAGTTGCGGGGCTTTTCTATTGCGCTCGCGAAGGGCGCAAAAGCGCGCCGAGGGCGGCCCGATGTAGCCAAAATGTAGCCAATCTCGGGTTGGCTGCGCCGTGGATGGCTGTGGATTTGCAGGAACTGCGTGGATGCCAATCCTGTGGACTTGTCCACACAGTGATGGACGGTCGCGAACGTTCAAGGGCTGGATAACGGGGGCTCCAGCCGTTCTCGCAACTTCTTGGGGACGATGCCGAGCCACGCAGGACCGGCGCGGGCTCGACCAACTGTTAACGGCACTCATCGATGTGATCGAAGCGTGCAAGTTTGGCCAAAGTGTGCCCCGAGCGGCGTTCCAAAAAACCGTGGTTTTTCGGGAGTACCGTAATACGGATGAGTTGTTGAGAAATGAGTTCCGTTCAATTAACGGTGACGAACAGCAGGAGCGACTTGCTCCGTTGAAGCAAATCGGTCCACACGGAGGCAGTCCAGGTTCAAAAGTCGTCACTCCCCCTTTACCGTCAACAGGGATTGCAGCGCCGTGATATCGGCTGGTTTCACCAAATGGTGGTCGAAGCCAGCCGCCCGCGTACGATTGCGGTCTTCCGTTTGTCCCCAACCGGTTAACGCGATCAGCATGATATTATTGAAGTCGACTCGCTGTCGAACCTGCCGGGCCACTTCAAAGCCGTCCATACCTGGCATGCCAATATCGAGCAAGACGACGTCGGGGCGATAGCTCTCAATGATTGCCAAAGCGGTTGGCCCGTCATGCGCGACCTGCACGTCGGTGCCCAGAAAGTTTAGCAGCATTCCCATACTGGCGGCGGAGTCTTCGTTATCATCCACAACAAGGACTCGGCGTTGAGGCAAACTTGTGGGCTTCTGGCTCACCGACGGCTGTTTTGTGCGGTCTGGCTGCACGGCAGCAACTGGCAGGCGAACGATAAACTCGGTCCCTTGACCTGGGCCTTCACTCTGCACGGAGACTGTGCCTGCATGCATTTCGGTCAGTTGCTTGACGAGCGTCAGGCCGATCCCTAGCCCTCCCTGTGAGCGGTTGGTTGACCGATCCGCCTGCATGAACATTTCAAAAACCTTCGGCAGCATCGGAGCCGATATGCCAATGCCGCTGTCCCGCACGGAGACGACTACCTCGTTGCCCTCGCGCCTGGCACTTAGCCAGATCTGCCCACGGCGGTCCGTATACTTGGCCGCATTGTTCAGCAGATTAGTGAATATCTGTCCCAGCCTTACTGCGTCTCCATACAGAGGAATGTACTCCTGCGGAATCGTAATCGCGAGTTGATGGTCGGCGGCCGTAATGAGCGGCTTGCTTGTTTCCACTGCGCTGCTCAGGATCGCAGCCAGATCGGTTTCTTCTTTCCGCAGCTCAATCACTCCCCGGGTGATGCGCGATACCTCCATAAGGTCATCCACCAGACGGACCATGTGGTTGACCTGTCGTTCCATCATTTCGCACACGCGTTCTGCCGTGGCGTCGTTTCGCGCTGTCATCCGCAAAATGTGCAGAGAGTTGCGAATTGGCGCCAGGGGGTTACGGAGCTCGTGTGCTAATGTGGCAAGGAACTCGTCCTTGCGGCGGTCGGCTTCGCGCAGCGCGGCCTCTGCTTGTTTGCGGTGAGTAATATCGCGTGCAACACTCGATGCGCCGACAATGTTCCCACGCGCATCCAAGATGGGCGACGCCGTCAATGAAATATCGATTCGCCGGCCATCCTTGGCGACGCGGACCGTTTCGAGATGCTCAATGTGCTCACCACGACGCAGCCGTTCCAGCAGCGAACGTTCCTCGTCATGCCGTTCCTGCGGAATCAGCAGGGTGATCGATTGCCCGATCGCTTCCGCCGCCGAATACCCGAATAGGCGCTCGGCACCCGCGTTCCAGGTCTGAATTATTCCCTCTAGGGTCTTGCTGATGATGGCGTCGTCCGACGACGCGACAATGGCTCCCAGGCGTGTCTGTATTTCCAGGTCGCGCTCTCGCTGCGCAAGTTGATCGCGAATCTGGTATTGCCGCTGCCGAGCCCTGAGCGCCGTACGGACTGCACTCACGAGGGCCGCCACCCGTGTCGGGCGCTCTAAAACCGTGACGTTTCCCAGCAGGTCCATTGCCTGGGCCACCGCGGCGGAGTCAGCTCCTGTTCGCGCAATGACGAGGACAGGCAAGTCGGACCATTGCGGCTGACGGCCTAGCCATTCAGTCAGGCAGTTCTTTCGGTCCTGAATGATGAGCTCTTCCGCGAGCAGTACTGCCGCGGACCCGGCATCCAATTGCTCGCAGACCTGCTCCAAGGTGGCGCAAGATACGCATGCCAGGCCCGCATGGTTGAGAATGGACTCAGTCAACGCGGAGTCCTTGCTCGTCGGCGTCAGCAGGACCACGCGCTCTTCCATCCTTGCCTGATTGTCGCTTGTCACGAGGTACTTCCTTCCTTCGGCGGAGTGGAAAGTCCCTCCACAATCGGCACCCCGGTGAGCACGCCGCGGAAGTCACGCAGCGGCGGCCCGACGCTAATGCGACCGTCCTCCATACGGAATTCTCGAATCGTTCGCTCGTGCGCCCCTCCGCGCTTCTTCACCACTGAAATAGCCAGCCGGACCTCTCCCTTGGCTTCGAAGTATCGCAGCAAAATCACGGTGTCCGCGAGATAGCTGGCTTCGACGGGCGCCACCATCGGTCCGCCGATGAATCCCTGATGAGCGCCAATGAGGATCGTGGCAACCCCCGCCTGGCCCAAATAGGTCAACAGTTCGTGGAGCTGAATGGTCAGGAATCGCTCGTCGGGCATGGCGTTGAGATAACCATTCAAGCTGTCGATAACCACCATGGACGCTTGCTGCTGCTCGACGGCGCGACGGATCGCGTGGGCGAACTCGCCTGGCGATAACTCGGCCGGGTCCACTTGCTGAATCGTCACTCGACCTTCATCGAGATGTTTTCGCAAATCAATTCCCAGACCCGCGCTTCGCGTCAAGAGCGTATTGGTGCTCTCGTCGAAAATGAATAGGGCCGACTTGAGACCACGATCGGCTGCTGAAACGACAAATTTTGCGGCGAGCGACGATTTTCCGGATCCCGGTGCGCCGACGATCAGAGTGCTCGTCCCACGCTCGATGCCCCCGCCGAGCAAAGTGTCCAGTTCGGCGATGCTGCTGCTCAGCTTTTCCATGATGTGCGCCGAGCGATGCTCGCTCGCGATCAAGCGGGGGAAGACTTCTAGACCCCCACGCTGAATGATGTAGTCATGATAGCCGCCCCGAAAGCGTACGCCGCGATATTTGATGACCAGCAGTCGCCGTCGCTCCGCTCCGTACTCTGGATTTACCTGTTCCAGCCGCACCACCCCATGCGCGATACTCTGGACCTGGAGGTCGCGATCTGTACTGGTCAAATCGTCCAGGAGCAACACCGTGCAGTTCCGGCCGACGAAGAACTGCTTCAGCGCGAGAATCTGCCGGCGGTAGCGCAACGGGTTGGCGGCCAGCAGGCGCAGTTCCGAAAGCGAGTCGAACACCAGGCGCGCAGGCTTGATTCGCTCCACATCCGCCAGGATCGTTTTCGTCGTCTCGCTTAATTCCACTTCCGACGGATGGAACATGGTGTATTGCTCGTCCGGTCGCAGGCTGTTTTCTGAAGGGACCAATTCGCGGATGGTAATCCCGTCCAGTGACCAGCCGTGGGAGGCGCTCACCTCGCGAAGCTCTTCCTCGGATTCTGACAGGGTCACATATAAGACCGGCTCACCGCGTTTGACGCCCTCCAGCAGGAACTGAAGCGCCAGCGTCGTTTTTCCTGAGCCAGGTACGCCTTCGATCAGGTAAAGCCGATTCTGGGTAAGACCCCCCCGCAGAATATCGTCCAGCCCTGCGACGCCGGTTGCAAAGCGCGCTTTGGGGACGTCTCCGGATATATGCGAGTCGAGGGTCATGATCAGACTTTCTGCCCAGAGTGTGGCGGTTGCAGGGCCCGATGAGGCGTGGCTCGCGAAATCCGCGCAATTATAGCGGTTTCCTAAGCGACTCGGAAAGCTGCCGCGTGAGAAGTCGAAAGCTTATTCGGCCCCCACGTGGGCGAGGGGACGGTCGAAATCAATGCCGGAAATGGTTGGGTTTCCCGGCACCCGTCGCCGTTGCGCCTGGTCCCAGGAAATCTTCGGACATCGACAGCTGTAAACTCATCTCATCAATCAAAGTGCCGACAAGTCGTCCAAAGCCCAAAGCGAGAAAGTTGGGACGGCCGGTCCGACACCATGCGCTTTGGCTAGGCTGTGGCCGCTCGCTTGAAGTGTAAGCCTGCCGCTTGAACTACGCTCGACGCCGTGACTTCCCAGGTTTCGACGACCGCATGATTACGTCCAGCTTGGTGGCTGCCTCTAGCTGCATCGTCGGCACAACGTGCGAGTAGGTATCGAGCGTGATCCCGATCTGCGAATGGCCGAGACGTTCCTGGACCACCTTCGGATGGACTCCCGCCGCCAGCAGAAGTGTTGCCGACGTGTGCCGCAGATCGTGGAAGCGGATGTCGGGAAGACCGGCCGCGATTAGCAGCGGCTTGAAGTGGTTGACCTGAAAGTGGGTTCTTCGAAGCGGTCCGCCTGCAGAGTTGCAGAATACCCAGGGCTCTTTGGCGAAACCCTCTCGCACCGACTGCGCCCGATGTTTCGTCAGGGCGTCGACCACGACCTGCGGCAGGTCGACGCGGCGGCGGCTCTTGGGGGTCTTGGGCTCGGCCAAAGAGAGTTTGCCGTTGATCTCAATCAACGTGCTGCGGACGTTGATCGCGCGGCCCTTGAGGTCGACATCGGGCCACTGCAGGCCAAAGATCTCGCCCAGGCGCATTCCTGTTCCGATCGCCACGACATAGAGGGCGTACAGCCGGTCGCCCTTGGCGGCCTCGAGGAACTGCTGGACTTGCTCGGAGGTAAGCGGCGATATCTGCCGCTTGGGCACGCGCGGCGGATCGATCGCATCACAGGGGTTGCGGGCGATCAGGCCCCAGCGAAGCGCCTGCTTGAGTGCTCGACGCAACACGGCGTGGGTCAGTTGGCGAACGCGTGGGCCGACGCCATCCCGTTCCATATCGGCGTACAGCCGCTGGATGTGGACAGGATTCAGGATGGCCAGGGTGGTGCCGCCGATCCGAGGATCGATATGGTTCTTGATGATGCCCTTGTAACTATAGTAGGTCGTCTGGCGGATCGACGGTCGAGCGGCATCCTCAACCCAGCGCTCCAGGAGAGTCGAGAGCCGCATGCGGCTGGGCTCAACGAACGTGCCGTCCATTCGCGTCGCCTGGACCTTGCTCAGCTTCTTGGCTACTTCGTCCTTGCTGAGGCCGAAGATCGTCTTGCGGACCCGTTTGCCGCCGGCCGCGTAGCCGGCACTGTAGGTGGCACACCAGGTGCCGTCGGTCCGCTGGTAAATTGACCCTTCCCCACGTCCGCGCCGCGCGCGTCGCATTCCTTATTCCTCCCGGTCAGCAAGCCATTTCTTGATGGTGGCCATATCCGATCCTGTTGCCTTGGCGATCTCCCGAAGTGTCTTTCCAGATACCCGCATCTCTGTGGCCTGCTTCTGGCGGCGGCGCAGAGCCCGGCTTCGGCACGCGTCCGAGCAGTACCGCCGGTCGGCCCGGTTCACATCGGGCGACATCTCCATCGCCCGGCCGCAGACCTCGCAGGCTCGGTAGCTCTTTTGGCCGCTGATCGACGAGGCGAACTGGAACCAGAGCGCCCCCAGCAGATTGTTGGGGCGCGTTACGAGCTGGTACTTGCCATCGGGCCAATCCAGCATGGTTTGCGCGCCGAGGACCGACAAACGGGTATTGATGGCCTCCACCACGTACGACTGGGCGGCCCGTAGCGGCGTTCCGCGTAGCCCAACGCCCGAATCTCCGACTTCGACAGAAACCTCCTCCCCGGAATGCTCGCGGATTCGCTGCCGCTTCCAAATCCAGGGGGTGTATTCCAGGACAGTGTCGCCGAAGGGGTATTGAACGACGCCGTCCTTGTCGGCTTTGAAGTGCTCGGCAAGTTCGGCCGTCAGCCTGCGAGCCCGCACCGCATCCCAAACTTGGATCAGAAACCGCATCGTGCGGATCTCGAACTCCCACTCCTCGAATCGTTCCTGTTCCTCTCCCCAAAGCGGGCCATGGCTTCTGACAAAATCGACGATCTCGTCCGGCGTCGGCTCCATGGCCGTGAAGTTGCGAAATAGCGCCGGATCTTGCTCCGTGGGCAGGACGACCCTGCGGTTCATCAGTTCCGGGCGTTTGCCAACTAGCGCCAGCCGTGGCGTACTTTCGCCCCGTGGGTTCCAGGGCTGGCGGATGCGCCGCACGTAGCCCTTGCGGTCGGCGGGCTCGACCCACTCATATCCCTCGCCGTTCAGGGCGGCTGCGTACGTCATCAGGTTGGTCATCTTGGTACTCCTGGTACGACACGGATATATTACGAATACTTGTGTTGAACGTCAAGAAGCATTCAATACAATTATTCTTGTGGTAGCCGTGCTGGTCGCCACGGCACTTAGGACGCCCTAAAACTGCGAGAAGGAACCGATGAGCACTCCGACGTTTTCCCCTGCATCCCAGTTGGTCCGCGTGACCGAGGTAGCCCGCCATTTGAGTCTCAGCCGCAGCAAGATCTACCAGATGATGGACCGCGGCGAGCTGCCCTACGTGAAGCTCGGCAAGAGCCGGCGTGTCCGCTGGCCCGACGTCGAGCGCCTTGTCGAGCAGAACACGATCTCTCGGTCGTAGCCGCAGCCGACCACTCTTGGCGTGCGCCGCCATGCCCGCACGCCGCCCCTTTCGGCTGCAGCAACGGGAGCCATATTGTATGGACGATGCGACCCATGGAGATCGTCTAGGCGATCAGGCCAGCGTCACTCGACTGGCGGCGGAGCGTTACGCGCAGCGGGGCTGGTCCGTCATTCCAGTACCCCATCGCAGCAAGAACCCCGGCTTCATCGACTGGCAGCAGCTTCGCCTGACGGCAGATTCGATCGGCGAACATTTCAACGGTCAGCCGCAGAATATCGGCGTGCTGTTGGGTGAGCCCTCGGGCTGGCTGATCGATGTCGATCTTGACCATCCGCGAGCTGTTGAGCTGGCTGCCCAGTTCTTGCCGCCCACGCCGGCTGTCTTCGGCCGATCGGGCAAGCCACGTTCGCATTGGCTTTACCGCACCACGGCCCCGGTTGCGACCAAGAAGCACAAGAGCAAGTCGGCCGGAATGATAGTCGAGCTACGTTCAACAGGTGCGCAAACCGTCTTTCCGCCCAGCACACACGAGAGCGGCGAGCCGATCACTTGGGAAAACGAGGGGGCGGACCCAACCCCTGCTGATCCGGTAGGTCTACTGGCGGCGGTTGCGCAACTTGCCAACGCTGTCCGCATCGAGCTGGGCGAACGTGCGGCCCCGAAGCGCCGACAAGCCGCCACGGTCGCATCGCGGACAAAGATAAAGGTCAAAGGTGATGCCATCGCTGCGTGCCTGGACGCCATGCTGCGCATGAAATTGGAGGACCACACCGACGGCTCGAGCCGCCTCTTCGCGGCTGCCTGCCGTGCGGTCGAGCACAATCTCTGCGACGTCGACGCGATTACAACAATTCAAGAATACGCAAGGCAGAGACCATTTCCAAAAGACTGGTCCGACCAGCAGATTCTGGACAGAATCCGCGACGCCGAGAAGAAAACTGAGCGAGGCGTCATCCGGCGTGTGGATTCGGCGAGTGATAGACCGACCATCGTCATCGATACCGAAGAACACCGCGTCGTCTGCGAGACCGTTACGGCACTCGCTGTCGATTCCGAAGCCTACCAGCGCGGCGGGATGCTTGTTCGCGTGGTTCGGGATGCCCAGCCCCAGGACGGGATTACTCGCTCGAACGGCTCGGCCACTATCTCGGCGCTCCCGCCGGCCTCACTCCGCGAACGGATGACCAAGTTCGCTTCCTTCACGAAGTTCATGCGGCAAGGCGACGCCATCGTCGAAGTGCCCACGCACCCGACAGCCTGGCTTGTCAACGCGGTACACGCCCGCGCCCATTGGCCCGGTATCCGGTATTTGGCCGGCATTTCCGACGTGCCGATTCTGCGGCCGGACGGCACGCTCTGGCAGACGGCTGGCTATGATCGGAAGACCGGTGTCCTTTTTGAGCCATCGGGCAGCTTCCCTTCGATAGCGAACAACGTCAGCATCAACGAAGCCCACGCGGCCCTGGAGGCCTTGCTCGAGGTCGTGTGCGATTTCAGGTTCGAGAACGATGATCATCGCGCCGCGTGGCTGGCGGGCTTGCTGACACCCTTCGCCCGGTTTGCCTTCGATGGCCCAGCGCCCCTGTTTCTGATCGATGCAAACATTCGTGGTGCCGGCAAGGGTCTTTTGGCCCAGACCATCGGCCAAATCGTCATTGGTGGAGAGATGCCCGTCAGCAGCTACGCGCACGAGTCGGAGGAAATGCGCAAGAAGATCACGGCCATTGCCCTGGCGGGTGATCGCATGATCTTGCTGGACAATCTTGAGGGAAAATTCGGCAACGATGCCTTGGATCGAGCCCTAACCACGACGCGTTGGAAGGATCGCATCCTGGGAACCAACCAGCAGGTTGACCTGCCGCTGCTGAGCGTCTGGTACGGCACGGGAAACAACGTCATCGTCGGCGACGACACCACGCGACGAATCATCCACGTTCGCCTCGATGTGCTCGAGGAGCATCCTGAGGAACGAACTGGGTTTCGACATCCAGAGCTGATTGACTGGATCAAGGCCAATCGGCCCCGCCTGGTCACCGCCGCGCTCACGATCCTGGCGGCGTATTTCCGGGCCGGCCGGCCGCGGCAAGATCTCCCGCCCTTTGGCAGCTTCGAGGGGTGGTCGCGTGTCGTCCGTGAAGCCGTGGTATGGGTCGGGTTGTCAGATCCGTGCCGCACACGCACGCGACTGGCGGAAACGTCTAACTCCACAATGGACGCTGTTGGACAATTGATCGGGGCGTGGCATCAATTCGACACGAACGAGGATGGGATCGTCGCGGCCGACCTGCTGGCCTATCTCTACCCGCCGCAACGTGACCAGATGCCCATGGATAATGCCAGCGTCGCCATGCGCGGCGCCCTGGAGAACCTGGTAGGCTGCCCGCCCGGAAGGCCACCAGGCGCACGGCAAGTAGGCAATAAGCTGCGGCACTATCGCCGTCGCGTGATCGGCGGAGTCTACCTCGACACGAACCCAAACGAGCACAGCCGAAACGGTGCCGTGTGGCGGCTTCATGCCACTGAGGCGGTGCCGGACGTGTGACTCTGCGAGTCTGCAAGTCTGTTTCCGGCCCAGCCCATATTTCATTCCACGTAAGAATATTTGTTCACACACTACCCTTTTTCAACTCTTTTGAAATTCACTCCCTCGCGCGCGAGGGGCGGGAAAATAGAGTCGCAGAGTCGCAGACTCGCAAGTACGGCCGCGCTCACGCATGGTGCAAATCGGGTACGACCTGACGGCCAGGATAACGGTCGCGGCATGTCGACGCAGTCAACTGCCAACGGTAATGGCCCATCACTCGCGAAAGCGGCGATTCCGTTGACGTTGACAAGGTTGATGCAGCCCAGCATGCCCCCCGGGGGGAGCTTAGGTACTTTCTGGCGCATCACACATGGTTTCCCACCGCGAGAGCGGCCGGACAACCTACAGTCCGTCTGTCCGGTGAAATATGAAGCAATGTCTTTACTGTGAAAGAGTTGCGACGCACAACGGGATGTGCCACGCGCATTACATGCGTGCGAAGCGCGGTTCGAGCATGGATGCACCGTTGGCTCCTCAACTCGGCGGCCTGTGCTCAGCCGCCGGCTGCGATCGCCTAGCCTCCGAGGGCGGACTATGTCACAGTCATTCACGACGCGCTCGACGTGGCAGGCCGGTCGATGGCGCGATTCGTGAGCGGCGGGACGACTGGCCAGCCGTATGCACACACGACGGCTGCTCTTTGCCGTCCCGCGCGAAAGGTCTCTGCCGCCGTCACTATATCCGCTCGCTGAAGCGGCTGAAGCGAAACACAACATGAAGCTCCACGATCAGATCACGCACTTGAGGGCGCAGCAGGACGCCTGCGTACGTTGGCGGAAGGCCCGATCGGAATGTTCGTCCGGGAGCACCAGCCGGGTTCCACCTCAGCAACAGCCACCGAGCCCCTGGGAGAAATTCGCCGGGCAGGAGGCGGAACGAATTGAAACGCCCGACACGAGGGCCGGATCGAGGAGCGTGCGTCACGATCGCGGTCCGACAGAATTCGCCGTCTCGGAACGTTGACCACGGCACGAGCCATTCGTCTAGGCGTGGGATCGGTGGGTTCGTCGTCCACGCCTCCACGCACCACGCGGCCCTGGTTGGCCCACGTCGCGGCGCTTGGGCTCCGTTGGCCACGGACGCCACCAACGACAAAACGCCCCGACGTGGCGAACGCGGGGCGCTGGGGCAGAACCCCGGACGGGAGCTACCGGAAGGCGGCGAAGTGGCCGCGATCGATTTTCTTGAAACGGGCTTCTTTGCCCTTGGTTCCGACCTCCCTGATAATCGCGGAATAGAGAGTAGCCGCTGGCGTCTTGCCGCCGGGGCTGGTCCACAATCCCTTCGCAGCCATTGCGTCGATCATCTGCTTGGCGTTGAGCGGCTCCTTCGACGCGGCCAGGACCTGCGCGGCGGCATCCAGCGCGCTGAGCTTCTTCGGCTTGGCATCGGCCGAGGTCTTTGCCTTCTTGGCCGGAGCGGGTCTAGCCTTGGTGGTCTTGGACTTCGTTGTGGTGGGCTTCTTGGGGGCTTTCTTCGTAGCCATGATTCGTCTCCTCGGAAACGTGTGCGATGGAGTGGCTGCCATCGTCAGGCCCGTGGAACCATCCACGGACGACGCCCCGCAGGGCGTTTCGGCTTACAGACCCAACTCTTCCATCAGGCGGTTGACCTCATCGACCCCCAACATCTCGGTGAGCGTGTCGGCCAACCATTCGGCCTGCTGCAGCCCGCGAACTGCGTCTTCGTTGGCTGGCTTGTAGAACGCGGCCGGTTGAAGGAAGGCGATGATCGTGGCTACGCCCTCCGGCGAAAGGTTGTGCGGACCACCTTCTCAAAAGCGTCCTGATCGACCGCCCCGCAGCCCCGTTCGTCGTTGTTCGCGTTCATCGTTCGGCTCCTGTGCGTTGGTGGAATGTCCCGTTTGGACATTCACACAGGAGCCATCGATCGCGACGAACATCAAGCGCAATGGGCCGCGTCACCCCAGAATTTGGCGGTTACTTTCAGACCAGAACCGCCGCGGTTTTGCTTTACTTCGACAGAATTGGGACATGTCCCGATTGGGCCTCTTCGCAAGCAACTGGCGGCATCAATACGCTCACGGCTGCGGTACGCGAGCGAGATGCGGAGGCGGGCGACACTGCCTGGAGGGTTAGGCGAAATCCCGCAGGTCCCGGTCGGCAAAGAGATTGTCCCGTTACCAGCTCGATGTTGTGCATCAGTGTGCGACCATACACTGGCCGATCGCAAACAACGGAGCCGCTGACCGCTAGGCGTTCGCGATGGTCACCCATCTGCCATTAATTACGGCCTGCACTGACCACGTGCTGACGCGTCACGTCCGTTTGGACCCGTTGAACCCCCGAATCCTGACGGCACACGCTTTGCTCCCCGATTCGTGCTTGTCACCAGAACGATCGCTTAAGGTGTGAGCCATTGGCACGCGCACCGAGCGGTGGACTGCAAGGAGATGTTCACTGCCTCCTCTTCTCGTTCAACTCGTCGCAACCGATAGCTCAACTCAAACAGGAGAATTGGTCATGTCTACCGCCACACGAGAAACGCGGCATGTCGGGAATTCAAGGCATGCAGAAGGGATGGTCGCTAAAGCAATCGAAAGTCAAACTGCCCGGCTTCCTTCAGATACTTTTTTGTGGGCTGCACTCGGCTCTATCGGGCTGTCATTCACGCTCCAATCGATGGGGAAATCGCAGGCCAGTAACTTCGTGGCCCATTGGGCTCCTACGTTCCTGCTGCTGGGTGTCTACAACAAGATCGTGAAACTATCCGGTTCAGATTCGGAAGACTAGGTCCGTTAATGGAAGCAAGCGGGCATGTTGCCCTGACATTGGACTCGCGAAGCGTTTGCCAGGTGTCGACTGGGGTTCAAGGTCGCAGGTTGGTCAGTCGCGAGAGCCGAAGCCGCAATTCGACGTAGGCACGATCTATGACAGTATCTGCAATCGTGTTGGCGCTGGCCGCCCTCGGTGGATTGACAATGGTCGTAATCCGCCTTAGCGGTGCGCCGCGACCACCGACTTGGCTTGCACTCGGACATGGCGCCATTGCGATGATCGGCGTGGCGCTCTTGGCGTATGCGGTGGTGAGTCCAGGGATTCCACCTATGGCGCAAATTGCCTTGGGCTTGATCGTATTGGCGGCTCTTGGCGGGAGCACCGTCTTTCTAATCTTTCATTTGAAGAACGTGCCTTTGCCGATTCCGCTTGTGCTCGGACATGGTCTCCTTGCACTGACAGGACTTACGTTTCTGCTGGTTAGCTTATACCGGATCGCTTAAAGACTCGTGCGCGGTAGGACATCACCAATGGCAACTCTCTCTCACTGGAAAAAGGCTCGGCTGCCCCGCTTCTTACCCTTGCGGGAAGCACTCAAGGTTGACGTGCTTGTAGTCGGCGGGGGAATGACGGGGATTAGCGCCGCGTATCTGTTGAAGAAAACGGGGCGGACGGTGGCGCTAGTCGAACGGGATCGATGCGCGCAAGCGGACACCGGACATACGACGGCACACCTCACATGCGTGACGGATCTGCGCACTCAGCAACTCGTCAAGACCTTTGGACGCGATCATGCCCAAGCTGTTTAGGATGCCGGCATGGCGGCGATCGAACAAATCCATGAAATCATCAAGGCGGAGAATATCGCCTGTGAGTTCGTAAGGATTCCAGGTTACCTGCACGCGAGCATAAATAGTTCGAGGGACGAGACCCAAGAACTGAAGCGTGACGCGGATTTGGCGAGCGAACTGGGCTTCGCGGCCGAATTCGTCTCTCACGTGCCTTTGTTCCAACGCCCAGGCATACGTTTTGAAAACCAGGCGAAGTTCCATCCCCTCTTGTACCTAGCCGAACTGGTCGCGCGGATTCCGGGCAACGGCAGCCACGTCTTTGAACGGACCGAAGCCAAGGACTTCGAGGGCGGTGGAAAGGAAGGTCCCATTCGAGTCACGGCCAACGGACAAATAATCACTTGCGATGTTGTCGTCATCGCTACCGACGTGCCGCTGACAGGATTGAGCGATGTGGCCAGCGCCGCTTTGCTGCAAACCAAACTGGCTCCCTACACGAGCTATGTGATCGGCGCGACTCTACCCAAGAAGCTCGCACCAGAAGCATCCTTTTGGGATACGAGTGACCCTTACTACTACCTCCGCATTGATCCCAAGCGACAGCGAGACTATGCGGTCTTCGGTGGGCTCGATCATAAGACGGGACAGGCCACGGACACGAATACCTTCTTCGATGAGCTTGAAAAGACGTTGCACAGTTTTTTGCCGGAAGCCAAAGTCGATCGTCGCTGGTCCGGGCAGGTGATCGAAAGCCATGACGGGCTGCCGCTCATCGGCGAGACAACTGAGCGGCAGTTCGTCGCCACCGGGTTTTCGGGCAATGGAATTACATTTGGAACGCTATCGGGCATGATGATATGCGACGCCATCGTGGGCCGTAAGAACCCGTGGCGGAAGCTGTTCGATCCAAATCGCAAGCAGGTGCGCGGCGGAGTCTGGAACTATTTCAGCGAGAATCTGGATTATCCCTACTACATGATCAAAGACCGTGTCACGGCCAGCGAAGGAAAATCGCTGAAGAGCCTGAATCGCGGTGAAGGCAAGATCTTGAAATTGGACGGGAAACGAGTCGCTGCCTATCGCGATGCCGATGGCCGAGCCACCGTGCTGTCGGCCGTATGCACGCATCTCGGCTGCATCGTCCACTGGAATCAAGCCGAGAGCAGTTGGGATTGCCCTTGCCACGGCTCTCGGTTCGATTGCACCGGAAAGGTTATCGCAGGGCCCGCGGAGACTCCTTTAGAACGTGTCGACGACACAGAAGTACAAAGGCGCACAAAAACGTCCGCGCCGAAAACAGCTGCTTCAAGCGGCTGATTAACCCCCGTCGTCGTCGCATGGCTCAGTACAGTCCAAAAAGCGATGGGGTTACGAAGTGAACTCCGACGCCCGTGTGGCGCAATCACCCATCACACAATTCGAAAGGCACTAAATGTATCACCACGTAAAGAAGCTCATGTATACGGTCAATGTCGATAGCCCAGACCCTCGATTCGGCAACATGCTGTTAGAGCAATTCGGTGGTGCGAACGGAGAGTTAGCCGCTGCCATGCAGTATTCGATTCAGGGCCTTAACTGCGACGACCCTGAACGCAAGGACCTGCTCATGGATATTGGCACCGAAGAACTCAGCCATTTGGAGATTGTCGGCGCGCTAGCGCGGCTGCACCTCAAGCCAATGAAAAAAGACCGCGACGCCGCGGAAGCTGACCCGTTAGTGGCTATCGCTGGCGGAGGCGGCGTGACGCTGTGCAATTCGATGGGCAATGCCTGGACTGCCGACTATCTCAAGGTAACCGGCGAGCTTGACGTGGATTTACGAAGCAACATCGCGGCAGAGGCCCGCGCAAAGATTGTCTATGAGCGACTGATCAATTTCTGCGACGATCCAGGAACGAAAGATGCATTGCAGTTTCTCATGACTCGCGAAATCACCCACATGAAGGCGTTTATGGCAGCGCTGGACAGCATGGGGAAGCCAGCTCTGTCCATCGGCAAGATTCCGCCCACGAAGGGTGTTGTCGACGAGTTTTATAACGACTCGACTGGCGAAGGCGATGATGGGGAGATCGATGCTCGCGGCCCGTGGAACGAGGGCAATGGTTGGAAATTCATCGATGCGCCAGCGTTCAATGGGGGCATCGAACCGGTGGATCGCCGCGCCGGTAAATCATCACGTCGGTTGCCAACAAAAAAGTGATCTGGAGGATGGAGCTATGTTGGGATTTTTGTGGTGGATCATCATCGGTTTGATTGCGGGGCTGCTGGGGCGTTTGCTGATGCCCGGCCCGCAACCGATGGGCTGGTTCTTGACGATCGTGCTGGGGCTTGTGGGTTCACTCGTGGGAGGATTTATTTCTTCCTTGGTGTTCGGCACGGATCCCATGGAACCGGGTGTTCATGCTGGCGGGCTGGTCATGTCCACGGTCGGCGCCCTGATCTTGTTAGCCCTCTACTCCCTTTTTCAAAAGCGACGGATTACGGGACCATAGCAACGTGTGGTCGCTCAACATTGCCGCACATTCGCCGCTGGAGTGAGTGGACATGTTCGCGTTTTTCTCGAGTCGACTTGGCTGCCTCGGATCGCTAGTGGTATCGCTGCTCGGATCAGCGATTCTCGTGTTGGCAATGAGGTCGTGCAGCGCCCCTTAGTAAGTAGGTGTCGTCCAGTGGTCCTCGCGCAAACGTATTTCACGGAATTGACCGCAACAACCGGCCGAACCAACCAATTCTCCTGTTTGAATTGAGCTATCGGTTGCGACGAAGTGAACTCTGGTCGCAATCCGCCTTAGCGGTGCGCCGCGACCCCCAAAACTGCGCGGACACTCGCGCTGTCGATCACGGCGCGCTCGAGGTTGATGGCGCCAGCTCTGCCAAGTTGCGAAAGCAGTAGCGCGTGCAGTCGCGACCAAACGGCCAGTTGGGTCCATTCGGAAAATCGACGCCAGCAGGTACTGCCACTGCCACAGTCCATCTCGATCGGCAAGTACTGCCACGAGAATGCCTGTCTTGAGCACAAACACCACGCCCGTGAACGCCTGCCGATTGCTCACCCGAGGTCGACCGCCCAAAGACGACGGCTCCGGCTCCGTCGGCAGCAGTGGTGCAACCTGTTCCCACAATGTGTCTGTAACTAGCTCTGCCAGGCGTAGGCCTCCTTGCGTTACGCGACGGCGGGATATTACTGAATTAACTCAGGTTGTGAATAGCTTCTAAGACTTCTGTGCAGGCGCCTTGCGTAATCGTAAGTTGAGCATCTCGATACCCAGTGCAAAGGCCATCGAAAAGTAGACGTAGCCCTTCGGGATGTGCATGTGCAGCCCTTCAGCCACCAGCACCACGCCGATCAGAATCAGGAACGACAGCGCGAGTATTTTCATCGTCGGATGCCGTTCGATGAACGCCGCGATTCTGCCGGCGAACGTCAACATCACCACCACGGCCAGCACAATCGCGGTCACCATCACGGTGATCCCCACCCAGGGCGCTTCGGGCGAAGTAGCTACCATGCCCACGGCGGTGATCACGGAATCGAGCGAGAATACGATATCCAGCAACACAATCTGCACAAGAACCAAGCCAAACGAAGCCGCTTCGGGCGAGGCATGTTCCTCATGGGCGCTCTCGAGCTTGCCATGAATTTCGGTCGTGGCTTTGCCAATCAGAAACAGCCGGCCGATCAGCAAGATCAGGTCTCGCCCGCTCACGCCGTGCGCGTCGCCACTCTCGCCGGTCCAAAAGCTTGGAATAGTGAACAGGTGGGCCGTCAGTCCCATCACCCACGTGATCGCCATCAACAGCACGATGCGCATTAACATCGCCAGCCCCAAACCAACTCGCCGCGCCAAACCTTGCTTCTCGGGCGCGAGTTTGCCGGCCAGGATTGCGATAAATACAACGTTGTCGATGCCAAGCACAATTTCCAGGCTGGTCAGCGTCGCCAACGCGACCAGGTTATCGAGCGTGAAGAACAGAGCCACGAGATTCTCCGATAAAATTCAGACCAGACAGCTGATTCCTCCGAATGTGGCGTTACATGCACGCCCGGCCGGTCAGGCTAGATAGTACAGCCGTCAGCTCGCGAATATTTACGGGCTTCGGAATGTGGATCTGAAATCCGGCCAACGCCGCGTCACTTGCGTCATTGTGATGCGCGAACGCGGTCAGCGCGACCGCCGGTAGCTCTGCGGCATGATGTCCGAAATCATCGACTGGACTGCTCCGGCCCCCAGTTTTCCGAGCAAGCCTCGCATTGTTCCTCAAGCAAGTGCCTGCATCGCCTGGGCGCCAAACACCCAACCGGCGTTACTGACCACGATCACCAGCAGTGGGGCAATCGAAAACAGCGTGTAGTAGGCCAGTGCCGCTCCCAGCCGCGGCGTTTTGTTCCTCGGCAAGTCCGAGGCTGCCTGCTTCAGAAGTTGCCACCACGAGGAAGTAGGATGGCCGGTGGGAAGGGTCATTTTCCCAGCATCACTCAGCGCGATGCGCCGTTCTATTTAAGGGCCGCTGCACGATCTGATTGCCAAGACGAGGATCGCCGATCCCTTCACGCGTAACATTTCCACTTTCAGGTGGCAGTCGGCTTATTTGGCCGGTTGCGTGCCGGCGGCGGAAACGACCTCGCGTAGTTTCTTGGCGCCCTCGTCGAGCGGCTGCAATTGGATCGTCTTGTCGAGTTCTTCAACGGCTTGCTTCGACAATCCGATCGCGCCGTAGTGGAACCCAAGCAAGAAGTGCAGGGCCGGGTCGTCCGGTCTCGCGTCCCGCGCCCCCTCCAGCGCCTTGAGCTGCGACGTGTACTCGTCGGGATTGCCGTAAATGTCGTCCCGCTTTTTGATCACGTTGTCCCACTCGCTGTCTGGCAGCAATTGCATGGCCATCTGCGAAGCACCGGCCGCGTCCGCGTACTGCCCCTGGGCAAACAACGCCTGCGCCATCAGCAGCAGGACCGCCGCATTACCCGGATCGTCGACCAACGCGTGTTGCCAAAGCTGGGCCGCCTCGCGATATTTGCCGGCCTTGAACGCCTGTTCGCCGGTCGCCACGAAATCCGTTGCGCTCTGGGCCTGATCGGGCGAGGGCTCCTGAGTCAACCGGTTGACTATTTGGCGGTCGGCGGGAGCGGGATCGGCCGTTAGTGCGGGCGGCGCGATCGGAGCCTGCTGGGCAGGCGCCGGAGTGCGCGCCGGGATGCGCGCGCCGGAGGCAAATAAGTCGCGCAGCTCCTGGGCTGCCGCGTCTTGCGGACGGGCGTCAAGCGCCTTGTCGAGCTCGGCCACGGCCTGGCGGGGATATCCCAGAAAGCCGTAGTGATATCCCAACAACACGTTCAACGCCGAATTGGGCTGGGTCGCGGTTCGCGACGCCGTTTCCAACGAACGCAACTGCGTGGTGTAGTCCTCGATATTGGGATAGTAGTTGGCATAGTCCTTCGCAATCGAGCCCCATTGATCCTGGGGCAAAAGCTGCACGGCCATCTTCACGGCGTCGGCAGCCTGGTCGTACTCGCCGACCGCGAACAGCGATTGGGCCATCAACAGGATGACGTCCGAGTCTCGCGGGTTGTCGACCATGGCGTGCTGGCACAGGCGGATCGCCTCTTGATGCTGACCCGCCTGGAAGGCCGCCAAAGCGTCGCTATAGAAATCCTGCGCGGTTTGAACTTGCTCGGGCGTGGGCGCGATCACGGTGATTTGCTGCACGGGTTGTCCCGCCACAGCATCGCCGTAGTAGGTGTTGTAGTCACCGTATCCGTAGCCGTATCCGCCCCAGTTCCCATAGCCCCAGCCCCACTGCGGCCAACCCCAACCCCAACCCCAACCGCCCCAATTCGAGCCTAAGCCTGGCACGACGCCCCACCAAGGGGAAAAGTTGTTGGCATAGCCGTAGCGATTGAAGTTGCGATACCAGTTGGACCGCCCCCAGTCGTTGCCGTAATTCTGGTTCCAGTAGTTTCCGCGGCCGTACTGCCAGGGATTACGGTCGAAGTTATTGACGTTGCGATTGACGCTGAAATTGCGCGACACGAAATCGCGATATCCATCGGGACGAGCGCCGAAGTCGCCATAGCGGCTCGTATAGCGGCGGTTGCCGTCAGGGCTTCGGTTGATGTCTCGACCCCGCTCACCGGCGCGATCGCGATCGACCACGTCACGACGCCCATCACGATTGCGATCCACGTTGCGATCCCAATCGCGGTTTGGGTCGCGGTTTCGGTCCATGTCTGGACTGCGGCTGTACGGGCGCGTCTGGTCGCCGATACCCGAAGGGGCGCCGGGGCGAGTCGCATTGGGCCGATCGACGTTGGGTCGGTCAAAGTTCGGCCGATTGACGTTGCGGCGTACCGCGTCAGGACCGGCAATGGCCGGGGTCTGCGGAGTGGGGCGCCGCACGTTGGGTGCGGCGGTCGCGTCGACGCCTGGTCGCGGACCGCTGGGGCGATCGATGCCCGGCCGGGTGATGTTGGGGCGAGCGGTGTCGCCCTGCCGCACGTTCTGGTCCAGACGGCCCACGTTAGGCCGGCTCTCAGGACGAGCGAAAGTCGGTTGTCGGTTCGGTTGCACGTCAGGAGTCGGGGCTTGTCGCACCACCCGGGGCTGCGCCTGCCGATTGGCCTGACCGGGCGTGCGATTGATGTTGGAATCGCCTTCGCGAGAGAAGGTACGCATGCTGGGAACCTGGCGCTGGGTGGCATTGGGCGCGGATTGAACGGCCCGATTTGGCGCCGCCTGCCGACGCGACGGAGTAGCTTGCGGTCGCGACTGTGCGGCTTGCGGCGAAGACGAGCGCGCCGAGCGCTTCGGCTGTTGCGCAGCACGAGGAGCTTGCTGGACGGCTCGCGGCGCCTGTTGCGTTGCACGCGGCGCACTTGGTGTTTGCGCCGGCGCGGAACGGGGAGCTGCTTGCCGACCGCCGCCCTGGGGCCGGCCACCCTGCCCACCGTCGTCCGGCCGGTCGCCGCCACGCGGACGATCCCGGTCTCGATCTCGGCCTTGCGCGAAAATCGGCGCTGTTGAAAAAGCCAGGACGCTGGCCATCAGTGCCACCACGAATTGGGAGGCTGTGAATCTCATGATCGATGCCTTTTTCGCAAGTTGGACAAACCGTGCTTTGTAGCGTGCCGCCCGGATCCGTTATCCGGCGGGAGAAGGCTATGCAAATGGCACACCGCGGTAGCAAGAAATTTGGCAGGTGACCAATTCCCGCCGCAAAGCGTGCTTGGGCAGGCCAAAGCCGTGGCCTCCCAACTCCACCTCGGCCAAGTGGAATTGTGGCGGTGGCAGACGATGGTCGGTCACTCGTTGAACTTTGTGATATCACACTTCCCGACGTGATAATCACCGACAATCTGATGGCGGATATGAACGGACTGGACGCCGCTTTGAAAATTTATCATGCGCGACAAACTCCAATCGTTCTTCTTTCCGGTTATTGCGACCCAAAAAGACTCCCAGTCACAACTACTAGCGCCTTCCAGTGACCGACGGCTCGTGGGATGTTGAAACATCCTCAGCACCGGCGGCTTCAAAAATCTCCTTCGCGCGTTCCGTTTCAGCGGTATCCTCGGAGTGAACCGAGATGAGCGCACGACCGCCTTTGACCTGACCTTCGTAGCGTTTGGCCTCATACTCGGGAATTCCCAGACCGATCAGCGCTCCGGTGATTCCGCCGAGCGTGCCGCCCGCGGCCGCGCCCGCAAGTGCGGCCATAATCGGCCCCGCAGCGATTAGCGGTCCGAGTCCGGGAATGGCCAAGACGCCGATCCCCGCCAACCAGCCGAGTCCTCCTCCCAACAACGCACCCGTACCGGCGCCAGTCGCGGCGCCTTCAGGGGCTTTGGTTTCATTGTCGACCGCAAAGTCCTTCGTTCCTCCGGTGTTGGACATCAAGACGGAAATATCATCCCGCGTAAAGCCAGCATTCTTTAGCTGGTCCACCACCTGAGCGGCTTGCCCTGAGGTTTTCACCGTACAAAAAACTGCTTTGGCCATTATGTGGCTCCTTATCTGTTGGTCGGTTGTTCTAAATGACTCAGAGACTAGGGTCGTAACTCTACTTCCAACTGGTTGTCGACCTTGCCCACTCCCGCAACCGCGAGTGCAATGTCTTCGATTTTCTTTTTCTCGTCGTCCGATTTGACAGGACCACGCAGGGTAACCTTGCCATCCTGGGTCATGATTTTGACATTCTGCGCATTCACTGACATTTCGGTATCGACGACCTGCCTGCGAATGTTCGCGGTAATGTCGATGTCGCTTTGATTCTCATTTTGGTCGAGCGGGGTTTTCGTGGCGGTGTCACGGTCCCGGGTGTTCACGCCCGTGTTGTCTCGATCCGCAGCGTCCCCGGTGGCGCGCTCATTGACCGCGGGGCTGGAAGGCTTCCAAGCCTCCGTGCAGCCGCCCAGCGCAAGAATCACTAAAGTGGCCAATGCTAGTTGTTTCATTTCATGGTCCTTTCAGGGTTGTTCGGCTGATGCACATAATTCGCTAACCGTGTGCTATGCAAAAGCTGTACCGGACGCGGGCGGCGTGGGGTCCATTGGGGGGCCACGCCACCTAGAGGCAACCGAGAAACCGCACCCACCGCCGAGAGCCCTGGCCCCGCCAGTCACGGCGAAGATGCTCCGCGACATCAGCCTCAGTCGGTTAGCGCTAGAAGCAGCTCATCAACCCCGATGTGGATAAATCCACTCTGCGCCCCGGCGTCCCAAACTGCACATGTCACGTTCGCGGGCAAGCCCCGCAAGCCCTCCTCGAACGATTCGGCGTCGGGCACCGCCAGAGGACGGAGCGTTGCCCCTGTTGCAATCCCAGGGTTTTCGTAGATGTGCCGATGGCCTAGCTCCCTGTCGTGGAACAGCAAGACGCACTCCTCGTCATCAACCTTCACAACGAGTACGCCTTCCTGATTGGCGATGACGTATATCGGATAACGAAGAGTTAATGTCACAACGCACTCCCGGATGCACAGACTGGCCGGCGCTACCGACCAAGCATCTTGGCCACAAAAAAGATGACCACGGCCCCGAACAAACCGCCACCCAATAACAGATAAACCAACGAATACCCGGCGGCAGCAACAAGCATGGTTTCCATCAGTAGGTCCCTTTTTCCGAAAGAAAAAAAATATACGCAGTTTTGTTGCCCGCACTTCGTGTGCCGCTCGTTAACGACGCAGTCAGCGTTGACTCGAAGTCGCTGGTTGGTCTCGATCCGACCACGGTGACCCGCTAGCGCTCGGACGAGAATGTGTATCCGAATCAGGCCGTAAGCAGTCGCTGAATCAATTGGGACCATAAGCGCGATTGTTTACCTTCGATCGCGTGATCGGCGAATGCCTTGAGTCATGGCATGCGAAATGCTTCCATGACGGCCCAGCGACAAACTATTTCGGAACACGGCTTTGTTCCCGGAGAAGTCAATGGCAGGCAAAAAAGACGAAATCAAAGGTCGGGTTAAGGAAGCCGCGGGGGCCATCACCGACAGTGACGAGCTTCGCCGCGAGGGGGACCAGGCGGCGGGAAAAGTCAAGCAAGCGACCGAGAAGGTGCAAGACACCCCTAAGGAACGCCAGTAAACATTGATTCATCGAAGCCGATCTAAATAGGAGGCTGTCCATGGCAGGTACGAGCAAGCACGCAGCGCGATCGGCAATCAAACATGGCTCCGACGCTCTGAAAGACCTTCCCGAGGAAGTAACGGATGCCGTCAAGCAACTGGCGACGGAAGTTCGCGACCAGACATTGGGACTGGTTCAAGCCGGGCGCGAGCAAATTGGCGAATACGGCGAGCACGTCGAGGAGACGATTCGCAGTAACCCAGTCCGTGCTATCCTAATCGGGATTGGCGTGGGATTCGTCATTGGTCTTCTGGTTGGACGGCGATAGCTGAGTCCAAAAGTCCCGACGCGCCCCTCATAGGGAGGCGTTGTTTTAGTTAGGATGCGTGTTCAAGCGGTCAGTTTTTCCGTCAGTTCGGAATCTAAGCAGCTACTGTCCGCGCCCGCCGGCGACAGTGAAAGGAGCCTCAGATGAAACTGGAGTCACTGAAGGATTTGTATGTTGACGAGCTCAAAGACTTGTACAGTGCAGAGCATCAACTTCTGAAAGCTCTGCCAAAAATGGCTAAGGCGGCGTCTTCGCGCGAATTGAAGCGTGCCTTTGAAGACCACCTCAAAGAGACGAAGGTGCAGGTAGAGCGATTGGAACAGGTGTTTACCGGAATGGAACTCGGTCCCAAGGGCAAGGCTTGTAAGGCCATGCAGGGATTGGTGAAAGAGGGCGCGGAGTTGATGCAAGAGGATGCCGACCCTGACGTCATGGACGCGGGACTCATTGCCGCGGCTCAACGGGTCGAGCACTATGAGATGGCCGGCTACGGCTGCGTGCGCACTTACGCCCGGCTCTTAGGAGAGACCAAGGCTGCCAAGTTGCTGCAAATGACGTTGGACGAGGAAGGGGCTGCCGACAAGAAGCTCACAGAGTTGGCGAAATCCATTAATCTGGAAGCCAATGAAGAAACCGCCAGCAACGGGTCAGGCCACCGTGGAACTCGTACGCAGAAACGCCGAGCCGCCAGGCGCTAGATAGCCCAATTTTCCGAGGGTAATGTGTGCAGTTCATTCGGCTCATTTGTGATAGGTGAAATATGCTTTGGACGCTCTTGCTCATCTTGCTCGTCATGTGGGCACTGGGTTTTGGTTTTGGGGTCGTCGGCAACCTGGTTCATATCCTCCTCATCGTGGCCCTGGTAGTCTTGGTGCTTCAACTAATGCAAGGTCGCAGGATCGCCTGATCAGCTGTACGTGTGCACAACCCGGATCCGCGCACCACCCGGGGATGCCCATTATCGAGCTGTTCGGCGTCTTTCGGCCGCAAAGGTGCAGTCGATGGCGATAGTGCTAGCGGTGTTGGCAACGCTTGCCGCCACGGCAGCCGCAATGCTGGTCGTTACGAATCTGTCGTCCCCCGAACGGAAGATTTCGTACCGAATCAGCTCGCTTTGCTCAGTTGGTGAGCCAGCGTTTGAACGGGCGATGAGCTCCTTGCTTGGCCCGCCGATTGTCGGTGGAAATCGCATTACCTGTCTTTTAAACGGCGACCAGATTTTTCCACCCATGCTCGCCGCTGTTCGAGCCGCTCAAAACACGATCACCTTCGAAACGTACATATACTGGTCAGGGGCCATCGGACGCGAGATGTCCGCCGCTCTGGCCGAACGGGCCAAAGCAGGCGTTCGCGTCCATGTGTTGCTTGATTGGGTAGGTAGCGCAAAGCTCGACCGGCAAGCACTCGAAGCGATGCAAACGGCCGGAGTCGAAGTCGAGCGCTATCGGCCTCTGCGCTGGTACAACTTGTCACGATTTAACAGTCGGACCCATCGCAAGATTCTAGTTGTGGATGGAAATGTCGGCTTCATCGGCGGAGTAGGAATCGCTGATCAATGGTTGGGCAACGCTGAAACGCCGGACAGTTGGCGCGACTCGCATTTTCAACTCGAAGGACCCGCGGTGGCACAGTTGCAGGCGGCCTTCATGGACAACTGGATCAAGACTCGATCGGAAGTGCTCCATCACAAGGTGTACTTCCCACCCCTTGAGTCTGTTGGCGCAACATACGCCCAGACGTTCAAGAGTTCGCCACGCGAAGGTAGCGGCAGCGTGCGCCTGATGTACTTGCTCTCGATTGCGGCGGCTCAAGAGAGAATCCTGTTGGCGAACTCCTATTTTGTCCCCGACGATCAATCAGTCGAGGCCCTGATCGCAGCGGCGAAGCGGGGTGTCACCGTCGAGATCATCGTTCCCGGAGCGCACATCGACACTCAGCTTACACGGCGTGCATCCCGTTCCCGCTGGGGAACGTTGCTGGAAGCCGGGATGGCCATCTATGAATACCAACCCACCATGTTCCACTGTAAGGTGATGGTTGTTGACCGCTGCTGGACTACCGTGGGTTCCACGAACTTCGACAACCGCTCGTTTCGGCTGAATGACGAGGCGAATCTTAACGTACTCGACCCAACATTTGCCGAAGTGCAGTCTCGAGTGTTTGAGCAGGACAAGAGTCGCTCGCGGCGAGTCACTCTACAAGAGTGGCGGAATCGTCCGCGAAGGGAAAAGGTCGTCGAAGCACTCGCCGGTCTATTTCGTGCCCGGGTCTAGTGATCCTAAAGTGAAGGGCGGAGTGACATGGCACGCTCGGACGCAACCGTTATCCTTGGCCGTGCCTTCCTACTCTTTTGTGGCGTCATCGTCGTCGCGGCTCTCTACTTCGCCCGGGACGTCCTGCTGCCCCTAGCGCTTGCGATTCTCTTGAGTTTTCTACTATCACCGGTGGTGGCTCGACTCGAAAAGTGGCGGCTGGGTCGCATTCCTTCTGTGGTGATCGTTGTGGTCGTCGCCTTCGGCATCGTGGCCACACTCACCTACGTACTCCTACTCCAAGCGTACGAAGTGGCTAATCAGTTGCCGGAATACAAGGACAATATCGTTGCAAAAGTCGAGTCCTTCCGAGGTGGAGAGAGTGGCATTGTTCGCAAAGTGAGCGACGCGATCGACGATGTCCGCAGGAAAGTGTTGCGAAAAACTCCCCCAGGACGCGTGGATGAAGCCCAAGCCCCGGTTTCGAATGCAACACCCGCCGAGAGACTAGCTGGAGATCCCGCTAAGTCAGAGTCGTCGACGGAGGAGGCAGCACGCCCCGTACCAGTCGAGATTATCGATGAGTTTTCTGCGCAACAGATCGCGCAGAACATGTTGGGGCCGGTTATTTCGCCTTTAGCCATAGCCGGACTGGTTGTGGTCTTCACCGTGTTCATGCTCATCGAACGAGAGAACTTGCGGAACCGCGTCATCCACCTCATCGGGTCCCGGCAGCTCAATGTCACTACGCAAGCGCTCGATGATGCCGCTCACAGGGTTAGTCGATATCTGCTCATGCAATTGATCGTGAATTCGGCTTACGGGCTCGTTATTGCGGTCGGACTATTCTCTATCGGATTGCCCAATGCTTTCTTGTGGGGAATGCTGACGGCAGTCATGAGATTTGTGCCCTATGTCGGCCCATGGATCGCGGCCACGCTTCCCATTGCATTGTCGTTGGCGGTTTTTGAAGGCTGGACGCAGCCAATCCTTGTGCTCGCGCTATTCATTGTAAATGAACTGATAAGCAACAATGTGATCGAGCCCTGGCTCTATGGCTCAAGCACCGGAATATCGACCATGGGCATACTTGTGTCCGCCGTGTTCTGGACTTGGCTATGGGGGCCCGTAGGCCTGATCATGGCAACTCCATTGACAGTGTGTTTGACGGTCATCGGTCGATACGTGCCCCAGTTGGCTTTCCTCAATACCCTACTCAGCGACGAGGAAGTGCTCCCGCCGGAAGCACGCTTTTACCAGCGTCTTCTAGCCCTAGACCCCGAAGAGGCTGCCGATGTCGCGGAAGAGTACTTGCAAGAGAACAGCTTGGAATCCCTGTACGATCGAGTGCTATTGCCCGCACTCAGTTTAGCGGAGGAGGACCGGCATCACGGGGACCTGGACGAAGAAAAGCAACGCTTCATCCTCACCACCATGCGCGAGTTGGTTGACGAGCTCGGCGCTAAGGCCAAGCTAGTCGCGGATGCAGCGCAGGAAGTTGGCGACAGTTCCCCACCTGCCGCCTCAGTCTCGCCCGAATCGTCGGTTCTGTGCTTGCCCGCCCGTGATGAGGCTGACGAGATCGCGGGCGCTATGCTTGCCCAGTTACTGGAAGCTAAGGGTGTTCACGTTTTACTTTTGTCCGCCCAATCACTCTCCGGTGAAATGGTTTCGCAAGTGTCCGAACAGGAAGCCGCTGTGGTGTGCGTGTCGGCTTTGCCGCCCCTGGCGGCCACGCATGCTAGATATCTCTGCAAGCGGCTGCGCCCCAAATTCCCGACACTGAAAATCGTCGTGGGATTGTGGCAGACCGGCGGCAGCACAAAGAAGGCTCAGGCGCGGCTGGTTGAAATCGGAATCGATCAATTCGCAACGACGCTCGCTGAAGCTACTCAGCATCTTGTCCAAATTGTTGGCTCGCAGCGTTTACTCAACGGTGCAGATGCTTCAATCGCAGAAACAACTGCGTGAACGAGTTCGTACGCCGGCCGAATTCCAATTCGACGTTCGCCGGAGGTCAGAGCAGGGCATAGGGCCCAAGTTGATGCCCTTCGGATCTCCCGAAGAAACCTGCCTCATCGGGACAGTCTTTGCATCGAGAAATACCTTATAGTGGGCGAGATGGTAGCCAATAGCGACAACCTTACGCATGAATTGCGACAAGCCCTGGCCTACGCTGAGAACATCATTGCGACCCTGCGAAAGCCATTCGTCAGCCTCGCCAAGAGCCTGCGGGTCCACACGACCAAGGTCGCCGTCCATCGAGACTTCCATGTCTCACAAGAAGAAACGTGATCTGCCCTCGGAAAACCGATCCGACTCGATTGTTAGAATTCGGGCCTGGTCAGAATTTCAAGACGGGGGATTTCAGGATGGCCAAGAAGTGCGTTCAAGCGGAGCAGATCATCGGCAAGCTGCCTGAGGCTGACCTGAGCCACCAATCGCCCGGCTCGCGATGCTATTGACGCTGGCGCTTGGTCGCCTATGCCATCCAGCGGAGTTCACTGCGGTTCCGGTCTTGTCTCGGCAGCCTAATCCGTTTACCACGGCTTCAGCTTCCAACCGAGCACAAAGCCCACGCCAAGGCAAGCCAGTGCGGCATAGCCGGGATTCTCGCGGGCATACTCGGTCAAGTATTCGACGATATCACCGGTAATCTCCTTGGGGTTTTGTAGTTGCTCCTGCGCCTCCGCTGAGTGACGGGCCGAACTTCGATTGGACTTTGTAGTTGGCATGAGTTTGCTCCTTTTTCAGGCGGCTCTATGACCGCAGTTAAGCAATAGTAAACCGAGACTCTTCAAAACACTAGGAGTTCATGGTCGCGCGGCTGGCGCGGTTAGAAAATGCCTGCTGCAAGGCCTGAATATTGTCGCGCAATTCCTTCCTCGATCGCTCCCACGTCGCGAACTGTTTGCGAAACTGTACCCACCCCGCGACGACCATCGTGACTGCCAGGACGGCTACTCCCCCCGCCACGCACACGAGCCCCCCCGCCAGGCTCAACTGCGTCACGTCCGCCAACCACAGACCAAGCGCCGTAAGCGCGATGGGCAGCATAGCGACCCACAGCAGGCCGGCCGTCACCCAGCAACCCGCGGTGCACAAGAGTGCCAACCGCGATTGCCGCAAGTCCGCGGCCACAAGCCGCGCCTGCAACTCGGCGATCCGGCCTACATCACGGGCCATTCCGCCCAGATGCTCTGTCAGATCGCGCGCGGGTCGATCGGAACCGTTTAGCGTCGTTTGGTGATCCATCCGAGCAGTGCTCCGGCCGTCAGGGCGGCAATGAGACTCTGTTTAGGATGAGCCGCGACCATCCTTTCCAGGCGTTGCCACAGCTCGATGGCCCGCCTTGTCGAACCCGCGGCCTCAACGTCCTCGGCGGACGACCAATTGTGTTCGATCGAAGGACGCACGTCGAATCGTTTGGTCATGATCCCGATCCTCCCGTGTGAAGTTGATCGGCGGCGGTTTCGCGACGTTGTGCACGATGCATCTCCAGCCAGTCCATCCCTCGGCGCGTGGCGAAATTGAGAGACTGTTTTGCCATGAAGGTGGCCGCTAGCCCCAACGCCGTCGCCGCCAAGCCCTTTGTGTGGGGCTGATCGCCTCGCGGTTGAGAGTCGGCGGGCTCGACATATTGCACGGACTTCGAGTGTTCTCGGTGCGGCACTAGCAGAAACCCAACCGCCGCCGCGCAGCCGCAAAACAACCAAGGATGCACATGAAAATGATGTCGCCAGTCAACGAGCGTGCGGGCATCGACGAGCGCGGCGCGCGCATCGCGCGCCAAGGCCGCGCGCGCCAAGGCCATCTCCCTTCGAATGTCATCAGGCGCTTGCTGGTAATCCATCTCACCCTCTGCGCGGCCGTGATCGAGCACGTGGCCGGCCGCGATTCCGTGCCCGTCGCTCGACGACGCTGTTGTCTGCTAGATTCTTTCCGTTACGATCGGTTGGGCAAGATGGCAGCCAGCGCGTCGAGCATCTGTCGGCCAAACTGCTCGGTGGCTGCACGGCCTCGCCCCAGCGCCGATTCGCTCGGACGGTCGCGGAATAAAAGCACCGCGCCCACCCCGGCCAGCAAGCCCAGGCCGAAAGCAACCGCCAGCGACTGCCCAGGACGGTGCTGAATAGTTCGTTCGGCCTCGGCATAACCGTGGCGCAGCGTCTCGTATCCCTGCCGGGCGGCGTCGGCAGCGTGTGCGGCGCCCTCCTGCACCCTGCCACCCAGTTGCGACGCGATGTCGGAACCTTCCTCGGCGACTTCGCCCAGGAAGTCCTCGATGGCTTCTCGTGTTTCTCCGGTCTTTCGTTGAATCCGGCCGACGAGTTGATCCACGTTTCCGTTGAAGTTGCGCAGATCGTCGTCCGTGAGCGTTCCCCATTTCTCCTTGAGTTTTCCAGTGAGCTCATTCCATTTGCCGGCTAAAACCTGTTGGTTGACCATAGTCTGTCTACCTCCTGGGATATGCGGGACACGAAACGCCATGCGTTGATGTCAGCACGGCTCTCCAAGAGCAGTCGCCGCGGCGTTTCAAGCACGTGTTGCAATATTCGTGCCACCGAGTTGGCTTCACGTTGCGCGGCTATTCGGCGCTCGGCACATCCGTGCCCCAACGCTCGGAGCTCGTTTCCAGGCAAGGCTGGTCGGCCGACGTTCAACCCTGATGCCCCCGCGGCAACGGCAATCGTTCAAGTTCACCCGCGGAGCAAGAACAGAATCAACAGAATTGGAATGGGCACGCCCAAGAGCCACAAAATAATCCAGCCAACTTTGCGGCGCCGCTGCGACGCGTGTGTCAATTCGTTCATGAGAAAGTCTCGGCTTCAAGTTAATGCGAATGGAACCACTGGCCTGGCAGGAGGCAAAAGCCATGCCAGGATTCGCCATTCGAAGTGGACGATGAATCCTCATCGACCGCGCTGGCCGCCCTGGGAGCAATCGACCCCACGCGGGAAATGGCCACCAAGGATCGCGTCCAAACCCTCGCACACAGAATCCGCCAGATCGCGCCTATGTGGTTGATGCAAAGTCGTTTATGACCGCGTTGCACAACGATCGAGTAGCGGCAACTTGACGCAATGCTGGCGCACGGCACAGCAAGTGCGTTGTCAGCCTGCCGTGTTCAATTTTTGCAAACAAGCGCTTTTTGCGGAGGCCGACCATGAAACAGTTTTTGATCCTGAGTATCGCGGGCGCGCTGTGCTTCCCGCTGTCGCTCGGTTGCGATCGCAAGGCGGAGGTGAAGAAAGAAACGACGGTCACTTCGCCCGATGGGGAGACGACGACCACGACGACCCGCACGGTCGAGTCGTCGGGCGATAACCCGCCGGCTGCCGAAGGCGTACGCGTGCCGCCCAAATAAGCCCTTCAGCCTGGCGACGGCCCTCGAAACTCTCCGGCGGCCTTGCGTCGTCGGGTCGAGGCGTCGCCGCCAGCAGGGGCCGGCGAACCTCGTGGCAGTCCTGCAACGAACGCACGTCCCAGCCGAATGCATAAGAGGAGCATGAGATGTATACAATTCTGCTGATCGTATTGATCCTGTTGCTCATCGGCGCCGTGCCGGCATGGCCTCACAGCCGAAATTGGGGCTATTACCCCACTGGCGGAATCACGTTGCTGGTGGTCGTGCTGTTGATCCTGCTGCTGATGGGCCGGATTTAGAACGATGATTCGAGCCGGCGACTGCGGCGATTCGGCATGCCAAATGCAGGGGTTGGGAGCGTGGGGCAGTCCAACGCACGATGGAGGCTGGCGATGAACTGGGAACAAATCCAGGGGAATTGGAAGACCCTTAAGGGCAAAGTCCGCGAAAAATGGGGCGATTTGACGGACGATGACGTGGCGGTGATCGACGGCAAGCGCGAGCAATTGCTCGGCAGCCTCGAGAAACGCTATGGCATGGCCAAAGAGGAGGCCGAACGGCAGGTCAAGGATTTTGAAAAGGCCTGTCGGGGATGATGGTTGTGTGCGCGACCGCCCTGCGCCGGCCAACGCCTGAGGGCCGGCGCGGCGGGCGGTTCGCACGGTTCGCAATTGGCGGCCTTGCCAGGGGCAATTTACAGTTGCCAGTCGGGCAGGTTGCAAGCTGGTTGAGCCCCGCGAGGTGGACCCAGTGGACATGTCTTTCAATAGTAATTCCGACTCCATCGGACGTCCGAGTCGCTCCGCTCAGTCCGGCACAGGCCGCGCGAATATCGCCTCAGGCATGACGGCCGGCGCGCAGGTTTTTGACTACGAGGGCTGTCTGGCGCGGCTGGGTGGCGATCGCGAGTTGTTCGACGAGATACTGGATATCTTTCTGGAGGATGCTCCGCCCCTGCTTTCGCAGGCCTCGACGTCGCTGGCCCGCGGCGATTCGGCGGCTCTTGAGCGGGCGACCCATACTCTTAAAGGCCTGTCGGCCAATTTCGCGGCGGCGGCAGCCGTCACGGCAGCCTACGCCGTCGAGCTGCACGCCCGCGACCACCGGCTGGACAGCGCCGCGATTTGCTTTCCGCAATTGGAAGCCGAGGTGCATCGTCTCGAAGTGGCGCTGCGGAACTTTCGGCAGCAACACCCGTAGCGGCCATCGCCTTCCCGACCTATTGACTTGTCAGCGGGGTCTCTTCGTCGCCGACCGTCACGACCTGGCCGATGGAAAGCCCCAGCGAGCGGATCTTGTTTCTGAGGCTGCCGCGCGTGATGCCCAACATTTTGGCCGCCAAGGACTGGTTGCCTCCCGTTTCGCGGAGCACGCGCGTCACGAGGTACCGCTCCATCATCATCGTGGCTTCGGCGTGCAGGTTGCCGTGGCCGGCTTGAACGCGCTCTTCGACAAAAGCTGCCAGGTCGTGGCGCGGAAGCTGTCCGGCGGGAGCGTCGCTGGCGGCTTCGTCGCCATTTAGGTGCTCGCAGGTGCTCTCGCCCATCTGTTGGAAACAGCGTATTTCCGGCAGGGCGTCTTTTGTGATCACCGTGCCCGTGGAATTGATTAGCGCCTGTTTCAAGACGCTTTCGAGTTCCCGGACGTTGCCGGGCCAGTCGTAGTTTTCCAGCGCGGTCATCGCCTCGGAGTCGATCTGCGTGACTTTCTTTCCCATGCGGGCGTTGTACACTGCCAGGAAATGGGCAATTAAGAGTTTCAGATCGCCATCGCGATCGCGCAGCGGCGGCAGACAGATCAAAAAGCCCTTGAGTCGATACAGCAAATCCTCGCGGAATTTCTGCTCCTTGACCAACTCGTCGAGATCGCGATTCGTAGCCGCAATGATCCGCACGTCCGTCGTGATCGTTTGGTTTCCACCGACGCGCTCGAACTTCTGTTCCTGCAGCAGGCGCAGGATCTTGCTTTGCAGCAGTGGCGGCATGTCGCCGATTTCATCCAAGAAAATCGTCCCGCCCGAGCACTGCTCGAACTTTCCAATACGGCGCGAATCGGCGCCGGTAAAGGAACCTTTCTCGTGTCCAAAAAACTCGCTCTCCAGCAGCGTTTCGGGAATGGCGGCGCAATTGACCGCCAGAAACGGTCCGGAGGAACGTGTGCTGTGATGGTAGATCGCGCGTGCCACGAGCTCCTTGCCGGTGCCACTGTCGCCTTGAATCAGGACCGTGACGTCCTGCGGAGCGACGCGGCCGATGGCCTTGAATACGCGTTGCATCGCCTCGCTGTGGCCGAGCATCGCCTCGGTGCCGGCCTCGACGGCTGCCGACGTGGCATCCTGGGTGACGGAAACAGGCACGTGCATCAGCCGCCGCATCTCCGCGGCCCGGCCGACCAGATCGAGCACTCTGTCCTTGTCGAGCGGCTTTTGCAGATAGTCGTAGGCTCCCAGCTTCATCGCCTCGATGGCCGTCTCGCTGCTGCCATGACCCGTGATGTAAATCATCGGGAGCTTGGAATCGATCTTCCGGATGGCTTCATACGCTTCCAGGCCGGACAGCTCGGGCAGCATGATGTCGAGCAACAACACGTCGGGCCGATCGCGGCGGACCCGTTCCAGTCCCTCCTGCGCGGTGGCCGCGGTAATCACGTCGGTTTCGGTACCTTCGTACCAGCGCGAGATGATGCGCAGCACCGTCCGATCGTCGTCGATCACGAGTACTTTCGTCATCGTTCTCACCCTAGAAGATGATCAGCAGTGCCCCTACTCGGCACGCAATGGGCATTATCGCCCAAGACACGCGTCACTGCCAGGGATCACGCGGCAATGCGCAGCCCGATGCGCCCGGTTAATCAGAAATGCCTGAGGTAACGGACGTCAGCGGTCAAACCCCGCGGCTACCCAGGCCGCGCGTCAAGGAATCGGCCGTCGCACCGCACCGCCAAAAAGGCTGACGATGAACAACACCAAAAAGATAAAGAACAGGATCTTGGCGGCCGTGTATGCCATGCCGCCGATCACGCCGAAGCCCAACGCTCCGGCAATCAATGCAATAACCAGGAATACAAGGGTCCAGTACAACATCGCAAGCTCCTCTCGTACGTGAATCGACTTGTTGGTTCCCAACACAAATCCTGCGTCGCAACCTCCCGCAAAGCACTTTGCGTGCCATTCGCTGTCGAGCGTTTTGTGCGCAAGCGGTTCCGGAGAATCCTAGTCCGCTGGCGGGATACTACTTGCGCTCGGCTCGAAAAATCGATCGATGCCGCGCAGCGCTGTGGTGCGGACCTTTAGAGACGAGGCTTGGCTGCGATCCTGATTTGGTCGATCACCGATCAGCCTGATCGACTCGTGACCAATCGCCCCGCGGTCCTGGGGCACGGAAGTGCGAGAAAGTCGCGAATTGGGCGGATTGCGCCCGCTGCAGGGCCGGCACCATACTTGCTGCGCTTGGCCTTGGAACCACGGCTTACATACGATGGCTCACCCGAGATCAATCGGCCGCGATGACCCGCCGAGTAACTGCGATCCAATGCTTCAAGTTGCGGTCCGAGTAAATGACTGAGCGAATTGGCAAGCAGGGCCCCTGCGCCGGTCGGCCGAGCGAGAAAAGCTCGCCGAGGACGATCGACGTCACGGAAGATCGGCGCTTGCTCGAGGAAACCAAGCGGCCGTTGCGGATTCTCGTGGCGGAGGACACGCGCGCGTTCCAGGAACTGGTCCTGGCGATTCTCGGGCAGCGGGGCCGTCGGATCGAAATAGTTGGAAACGGATTCGAAGCCGTCGACCGCGTGCAGCAGACCGACTTCGACGTCGTGCTGATGGATCTAAACATGCCCATGATGAACGGACTCGAGGCGGCCGCGGCCATCCGGCGCGATGCCAACGCCCGAAGGGCCACGGTGCCCATCATTGCCATAACGGCCCACACGTGGCCGAGTAACCGCGAGAATTGCCTGTCGGCCGGCATGGACGACTACCTGGCCAAGCCGTTTGACTTGGCGGAGTTGGTTCGTATCGTCGAGTGGTACGGGAGCCGGCGACAGCCCCCTGGCGACCCACTGGGCGCCTAGCGCGCAAGCGGCGCGGCGGTGGGAATAAAACAGGCTCGTGGGCAACCGGGTGAGTGGATCCCCAACGAGCCATGCCAGCCTGGCTGGTGCGGCCATGCGGCCGCCCCATGCAAGCCGTGACAAGTTTTCTCAGCGCTAGCCCTTCGTGCCGTGGTTTCCGGCCCCGCCAATCGCTTGCGCATTGATCTCGCTCTCGGCCAACTCGGTCAGGGCTTTGTCGGCTTCGGCTTCCTCGTCCAGCGTCTCTTGCAGCATCTTGGCAATCTTTTCATGGCCCAACTGGCGAGCAAAAGTGCGCGCGCAGCCGTAGCCTGCCATCTCGTAGTGCTCGACACGCTGGGCGGCCGCGATCAGCGCGGCGTCCATCACGGCCGGATCGGCGTCCTCTTGCATCAACGCCTGGCCCTCGTTAAGCAGTCCCTCCATGGCCGCACACTTGGGGCCGCGTGAGCTTGCATCGAGCGTTTTGAAAATCTCTTCCAATCGCTCGACGTGGTGCTCGGTCACTTCCAGATGTTCCTGAAACGCCTTTCCCAAAGCCGCCGAATGGGCCGCCTTCGCCATTGTTGGCAAGGCCTTGGTAATCTGGTTCTCAGCGCTGTAAAGATCGCGCAGTTCATGCAACAACAAATCGTCAAGGCTGGAAAGTCTCATACGGTCCTCCTCGTAAGAACAATGAACACAATGAACAAAGTCGTGTCGAAACAGACTCCGGCCGGAGGAAAGGACCCCACGGGGAACCTTCGCGTGCTCCAGCCGGAGCGAAAGGGACTTCTTGGCGTCCTGCCGCTCGCGCGTCACTCGACGCTGCGCGTCGTTGACGTGCGAGCCTCCGCCTTGGCCCGGGCTTCGCGATAATACTTGTCGATCCGCTCTGACCAGTGCGGATCGGCAAAATTCGGCCAGTCAGACTGGTCGAAACCGGGCGCCGCCTCGAGCTTCTCCTTTGACAAGTTCAGCACGAAGAACATCTCGTCCATGCCGTGATCAAACTTCAATTCGCCGAACGGCACGGCAAACATCTTGTTGCCTACGCTCAGCAACCCACCCACCGACAGCGCCGCATACGCGACCTTGCCTGTGCGGACGTCAACAACCAAGTCGTTGACGGTCCCCAGTTTTTCGCCCTGCATGTTGCGGACGTTGAGGCGCGTCAATGCGCTCGCGCGAAACGCGGTGGCTACCAAGACTTTGCTCTTCTGTGCATCGTTTGTCGTGGCATTGTCGGCACTCCAGGCCGTAGTCGCCCAACCGGCCGCCAACGAGCTCATCAGAAAACTTGCCAGCAATCGTTTCATGAGAATTGCTCCTTTGCGATGAAAACGCCTATGCCCCTCACGTGTGCGACCAACGGAGCTGCACAATTAATGCCAATCATCGTGATTTCCCCACTGGCGATTCCTGATTAAGTCGCCAATAGACGCCACGAGCATTCGCCGGCAACTGACCGATCAGGCTGCGCGATTTCAAATCAGTTGTATCAACAGCGATTTGGAATGAGTGGTTGATGCGCGACATTTCTGAACGACAAACGTCCACGGGCACTTATGCCGCGCGCATTGGCCAGCGACGTCTCGCGAGGTTCAGGAAGAACACAAAACAAATTCACTTTGGCATCCAAAATACGTTCTACTACTCTTGCGGGAGACGGCCAGGCGGAACACTCTTTGACGGGAAGGCTGAAATGAGAATGGCATGCTATTCCATGGTGGCGTTCGGCACTCTGATGACCCTAAGCTCCGTTCAGCCGCGCAGCAATGCCGGCGAACCGGTGTCCACCGCGCCGATGGTGTCCACGGCGGCCCATGTCGAGGAACGGCTGGCCGGTTCCGCCGAACTGGATGCCATCAACCTGTCAATGATCGATAGGAAGCTCGCGCTGAGCCTAACGGTCGAAATTCACGTGCAAATCGAACTACTCGAGTATTCGCTTGGCGAAGTCCACGACGCCGCGCTGAAGCGGCTCTTGGAATCCAAACGGCAACTCTACTGTTCGCTGCTCAACACGCTCAACGATTTGACCGGTGGCCGTGCGGCGACGATGCTGGACGCCGCAAATGGCAAAAAACCGCAGCCGGAATCCGCGACGGATTCAGCAAAGGTCTCACACTGGGGCAAGGGCGGCGTGCGAGCGGCCCTCCAAAACGCTACAGACTCCGCCATTCTTCGGGTCCGTCTGGAGATTGCCAGGCAGTACACGGACATCCTGCGAACCCAACTCCAAGCTTGCCCGCCGGCGGACTTTGACTGCAATTTCATGGCCGCTGACCTCGTCAACCAGATGCAAGCCGTGGCCATTCTGCGAGTCTTTGAGCACCAAGCGTCGGAGGATTTTGCGAAAATCATCCGCGTGGCGCGGGCCGCGGCCGAAGGTCATTTGAACGAAAGCAGGCAGTTGGTCCAGCAGCTTGACTCGCTCGTCGATCGCGCGTCGACGACCGGCAGAGTTGTGACCGCGACCGAGTAAGTATTTGCGCGTGCCGCGCCTGCCTTAAACTGCCAAAGGTCTATTCGCCTTGGGCACTCGTGTGAACATCCGTTCGAGCACTTCCAGGCTGACGGGCTTGACGAGATGGTGATCGAAACCGGCCTCTTCCGTGCGCCGCCGATCGCGTTCTTGTCCGTATCCGGTCAGCGCGACCAACATCATACCTTCCAGCCCCGGCTCGTAGCGCAAACGGCGGGCCAGTTCGCAGCCATCCATATCGGCCATCGCGATATCGGAAATCACGACGTCGGGCCGATGCGTGCGCGCCAGTTCCAGCGCCACGGACCCGCAACCCGCAACGACCACGTGGTGGCCCAGGGCCTCGAGCAGTTTGCCGAGAATCAAGGCGCTGTCGCGCGTGTCGTCGACTACTAGAATTCGCCGCGGGGCGGGCGACGTCTCGATAGCCTTTGGAGGGACCGATCGCGCCACCTCCGCCGCAGCACTGGCCGCCAGCGGCAGGCGAACCGTGAATTGACTGCCCTTGCCCGGCCCGTCACTGCGCGCTTCGATCTGGCCGCCGTGCAGTTGAACGAGGGTCTTGGCCAAAGTCAGACCGATGCCCAGACCGCCCAGCGGGCGCGCTTCCGGCGCCGCGACTTGCGTGAACATCTCGAACACGAGTGGCAACACCTCCAGGGGAATTCCCACTCCGTTGTCGCGCACCGAGATCACCGCCTGGCCGCCTGTAGCCCGCGCCGACAACCAGATTTGTCCACCCTCGGGCGTGAACTTAGCCGCGTTGTTCAGCAAATTGCAGATAACCTGCGCCAGGCGAATCGGATCGGCCTCGACCGTGATGGGTCCGGGCGAAACGGTGATGGCCAATTGATGCCGTCGGGCGTCGATCTGCGGGCGGCTGGTCTCGACGGCGCTGCGAATCACGGCCGCCAGGTCGATCCTCTCGCTCCGCAGGTCGATCTTGCCTTGAGTGATGCGCGAGACTTCCAGGAGGTCGTCGACCAGCCGGAGCAAAAGATTGGTCTGCCGCTCCATGATCTCGCGAACTTTGTCGATTCCCGGGTCCAAGTCCTCCGCCAGCCGCAAGATGTGCAGCGAGTTGCTAATGGGGGCCAAGGGATTGCGCAGCTCGTGGGCCAAGACGGCCAGGAACTCGTCCTTGCGGCGGTCGGCCTGGCGAAGCGCCTCTTCGGTATCGCGCTCCACCGTCACATCGGTGTTGGTGCCGAACCAGCGGACGACTTTTCCGGAGGCATCGCGGATGGGGATCGCGCGCGATAGAAACCAGCGGTACTGTCCATCCTTGCCGCGCAGTGGGAAGGTGTCTTCCCAGACTTCGCCGGTCGAAAAGCAGCCGCGGATCTTTTCGACCACGCGAACGACGTGGTCGGGGTGATGGACTTGCTGCCAACCCCAGCCGCGCATTTCCTCGAACGTCGTGCCCGTATAGTCGAACCAACGCTTGTTGTACCAGACGATCGAGCCGGTATCGTCGGCCATCCAGGCGAACTGCGCGATGTTGTCCGCCAAGGTGTGGAACCGCTCTTCGCTGTCCCGCAACGCCTCGACGGCCCGGTTTCGGTCGGTAATATCTCGAATGACGGAAGAGACTTGCCCCCCGCTGCCATGAATCGGCGAAGCGGTCAGAGACACGTCAAGGCGGCGTCCGTCTTTAGTGAGCCGCACGGTTTCATAGTGCTCGATGCGCTCGCCGCGTCGAAGCCGCGCGAGAATCATTCGCTCTTCGTCGTACCGCTCAGGCGGAGTGACCAGCATGATCGATCGTCCCACCGCCTCGGCCGTCGAGTAGCCAAAGAGCCGCTCGGCGCTGGCGTTCCACGATGTAATCGTGCCATCGAGTGTCTTGCTGATGATCGCGTCGTCCGACGACTTGACGATGGCGGCCAGAAATGCCCGTGCGTCGTCGGCGCGATTGCGGTCCGTGATATCGACCAGCAAGTTCACCGCGCCAACAATTTTGTCGGACTCGTCGCGTATCGGACTGGCATGCGCCAAGCTCGTGACGCGGCTGCCATCGGGGCGCTCGATGACGATCTCGCAGCCGTTGTATTCCTGTTCGTCCCTTAGCGCCAGTGCCATCCAGCAATCATCGTGCCTGATCGGCAACTGTTCCGCGTCGAACAGCTTGTGCGATCCGCAGAAGCGATCGACCGGATCGTTCAAGCGGGGCGCTCGGCCCCACAGCTTGACGGCCTGCTCGTTATAAAAGGTGATCAGTCCATCGCGATCACACGTGTACGCTCCGACCGGAAGCATTTCCAACAACTGGCGAAACTGCGACTCGCTGGCACTCACCGAAGGGATGCCGTCCGTTCGCTTCCAACCCGAGTTTTCAATCATAAATACCTCGACTGGCGCGGGAGTTTGGAGGTTTTGCGTCTTGGAGACGTAAAAAATGTTGGTCCGCCGCACCACGCCAATTTCAATCAGCACCGATTATATACAGCAATTTCAAAATCGATCCAATTTTCATGGTTAGCCCGAAATGGGCGACCTGCGACGACGGACGGGCCGTCATTGAGCGCTGGCTCCCGCTAGCTGCCGTTGGGCGCCTACCGAGGTCCGACGCGTGTGGTCGACCGACGACCAGGGTGGTCGCATTCGGATCGACAGTTGGCGCCGGGTCAAGCGCCTGCATTGAGATCGATGCCGTGCCGCTTGCACCTGGCCTTTGTGCTGAAGCGAGTCGTCGCCATGCCGCGGCCGTTGTCACTACCCACGAATAGACGGCACATGGTTTGCGAATCGTCCATCGAGCTGGCGTTTCAAGCAGACGATGTTCGACGACCCACTTTATGCGATATCTGGCGTTGGCGACTGATTACGACGGCACTTTGGCTAAGGATGGCCATGTTGCCGCGCCCATCCTGCACGCCGTAGAGCGAGTCCGCGCCGCCGGCCTCAAGACCCTGCTGGTGACGGGCCGTCAGTTGCCTGAGCTAGACACCGTGTTTCCCCACGTTGAGCTGTTCGATGCGATCGTGGCGGAAAACGGGGCCGAACTGTTTTGGCCGGCCGCGGAGCGTGAGGAAGTCTTGGGCGAACCCTCGTCCGTTGAGTTTTTGGCAGAGATGAAGCGGCTCGACGTCACGCCATTTGCCGTCGGCAAGGTAATTTTCGCCACCTGGCGGCAGCACGAAGTGGCTATTGCCGATGCCATCCTGCGGCTGGGCGTCGACTATCAGATTGCCTTTAACAAACGCGCCGTGATGGTGCTTCCCAAAGCGATCAACAAGGCCTCCGGCCTGACCGCGGCGCTGAAGCGATTGTGCATCGCGCCCGGGGACGTGGTCGGCATCGGCGACGCGGAAAACGACCTGCCGTTTTTGAGGATCTGCGGATTGGCCGCCGCGGTCGACAACGCGCTGCCAACCGTCAAGGCCCAATGTCAGTTCGTCGCGGCGCGCGACCACGGTGAGGGCGTTTTGGAATTGATCGAAGCCCTGCTGGGGGGCTCACTCGACGACTTTCCGCCTCGCTCTGCCATTCCCTTCCGCACTCAAACTCGACCATTGAATTGAGGTCACGATGGACGTCCTGGTCATCGATGTCGGAGGAACAAGCGTCAAGTTCTGGCACACCAGCCACGAGGAACATCGAAAATGCGCCTCCGGCAAGGACATGACGCCCGAAAAAATGATCGAGGAAGCCAAGGACTTGATAGACGATTGGCAGTGGGAAGCCATCGCCCTGGGCCTTCCCTGTCGCGTCAGCAAGGGGCGCCCGGTCGAAGACCCGCAAAACCTCGGTCCGGGCTGGGTGGCCTTCAATTTCGCCTCTGCTTTCGGCAGTTCAGTACGGATCATGAACGACGCTTCGCTGCAGGCGTTGGGCAGTTACGACGGCGGACGCATGCTGTTCCTATGCTTGGGCACTGCGGTCGGCTCCGCGTACATCGCAGACGATGTCGTGTTGGCCCTCGACCTTGGCCGCATGCTCTATGGTAAAGAGCACCTCTCGCATCTCTTGGGCGACAGCGGTTTCGAGGAGTTGGGCTCGAAGAAATGGCAGGCCATCGTGCATGATGTCGTGCCAGCCATCAAGAACGCCATGATGGCCGACTACGTCGTCCTGGGCGGTGGCAGCATCAAGCGGTTGGAAGAGCTTCCCGAAGGCGCGCGACGCGGCCACAACCGCACGGTCGTCGAAGGCGGCCGCAAACTCTGGGAGGAATTGCCCGATCCCACCGAAAAGCACCCCGGCGTGTGGCTTGTGCACTAACGAGCGCCGAACAATGACAGGTGAGCCAAGCAGGAGCTTCATCTTGACAAGCAGCGAAACGACGCCAGTGTAGCGGTCCAGCGATCTTGATGGTGGGCAGATGTTAACTGGTGTTCGACGAAACGGCTGGCAAGGTGGGTCGATTTCGAAAAACGGGGGAGCGCGCCGCGAACGTCGACGCGGGAAGCTTCTGTGGCAAGTCAATGACCTGCGCGGCGAAGCGGACCCTCGGCGCGCAGCGCCAGCGCAGAGCGGTTCGAAGCGGCGGCTACGCCACGCGCTTCAGCGTGACGATCGGCAAGTGCCGTCGACCCGCGTGAAAGAGAACTTCAAGGCGCAGGCGCGCGCCGGGACGGCCGCGGGTCAGCGCCCAGGGCTTGGCACACGCCGAGCCGCGCGGCCAACGCTGGCGCGGCTCGTGCCGCGGGCGGCGGTTGGCGGGGAAGCGGCGATGATACACTTCGTTGGGCGTGCGACCGCTCAGCGTTTCATGCGGTCGGTGTTCGTTATAGCAGTCGGCGATGAGCGAAAGCTCTTGCCGAAAAGCCGTTCGCCAATTGGCGCAGGCTTTCCTTCAGCGTGCGGATGCAGCGCTCGACGACGGCGATGCTGCCGTGCCGGCCGATCGCGCCGTAGCGCGGCCGGATGCCGCGGCGGCGGCACCAGCGACGATACCCATTGCAGTCGAACTGGCAGCCCCGGTCGCAAACAATATGTTCGGGCACGGTCTTGGCCTGTTCGATCGTACGTCCCAAGAACGCGCGCACCTGTGCGGACGTCGGCTGCCGGGCAAACGTGGCTACGCCCATCACGCGTCGCGAGAAATGATCGACGATGACCACCACCCACCAGCAAAACGGCCAACACTGCGGCAGCGCCAGCGGCGACCACGCGCACCGAAATCCGCCACCGATCGGCACCGTCGTGAGGTCCACGTGCCAGACGTGATTGGGCCGCCGGGCCGTGACCGCACGGGTTGCGGTTAGCGGCTCATCACGGAGCGCCGTCAGCGCAGGACGCCGATCATCGCACAGCATCCGCGAAACGGTCGTCGCGCTCAGGTGCAGTCCGGCGCGGGCCAGCATGCCGGCCATCTTTCGCTTGCCCAGCGCGGGGCACAGGACTTTCAATCGCCGCGTGAGTTAGCCCACGAACTGCGGAAACTTGTTGACGGGCCGCGGGAGTGCCAGCAACGCGTCGGGCCCGTCCTTGTCGATGCGGCGCTGCCAGGCCGAGATCGTCGCCGGGGTGACGAGGAACCGGCTGGCCGTCTGCATCAGCGACCAGCCGTGGGTGGCCTTCAGCTCGAGAATCGCCAGCCGCTCGGTGGGCCGGTAGCGCGGTCGGCGGAGCGCGGGAATCTGCGGCATCCGGGCGTCCTTGATGCGTATCTCCTCTCGCAACAAAGGAAGTTCCTGGTCGCGCCGTTCGCCTGTCCGTGTGCATCGGCGGCGCGCATCGCAAAGATCGGCTGCCTGGCCGCGGGCCGCGACGGTTGTATAGTGGGCCAATGAAATCGTCAACACGGCCGACTTGACAAAACCTCGCAAGCCGGCGGGCAACGGCGGACTCAAACGGCGCGATCGCGTGGACATCCCGGTGTTCTCGTGGCGCGAGGGTCGAAGCGCATGACAACAGCAGGCCACATTCTAACGGTCTCGATCGCACCGTGGTCGACGTGCCGCTTCGCCCGATGTAGCCAAACTGTAGCCAATACGCCGGACATTGGCGCACTCGGCGGACAGTCGTGGAAAATCGCGCTCGCCCTAACGTGAAACACGTGCGCACCTTGGGCGATCCTGGACGTAATGGACACATGTCCAGGTAGGACTCGAAATCAGGTGCCCCGCAAGGGGTTGTGGGTTCGAATCCCATGCCCTCCGCTTGACTTACGACGATTCGAGAAAAGCCGTCACCCCGATTTTACTGCCATGTTGCCGCCATGTTTGCCGGCCGGCGTCGCAACGAGCATCAAATCGAGCCCGCCCGCGGCGTCCTTCTCCATCGACGGCAGCACGTGCGAATAGGTGTCGAGCGTCAAGCTGATCTGAGCGTGCCCCAGCCTAAGACACAGTCCGGCCGGCCGCAGAACCGTCCGAATGGCAAGGGCTTACGCTTAAACTTCCGGTGTCAAAAAAACTCTCTCGTGCGACTGTGGGCCCATCTTGGAACCGCTCTGAACGACGTTGCCGAAGGACTTGCCAGCCAGTGATTGGCCCGTTGTCAGCCTGAGAGCCCCTGAAAAGGGAAACCAGACCGTGGTCGTCATCAGTGATCCGTGGATTCATCATTCAGCTTCTTGGACGTTCGACGGCGTGAGTTTGGCTCTTGTAGGATGGGCAAGACGGGCTCGCCGGCATGGCTCTCGCCGCGGGTCGTCGATTCCGTCGGAACCAGCGACGTGGCCGCGTTCGACGTGACGACCGTGTCCGCCGGCGCCGAAAGGATGAATAACGGCGCGAATGCAGACGCGGCAATCGGCTTTGCGACCGCCATCGCCGTCGAATATGCGACCGAGATCGGGATCGATGATGCCGGCGGTCCTGCGGTTGATTCGTCGTAGGTCCAATTCAGCACTCTTTGGATGGCGGTCAATCCGCCGGTCGCGCCGGTGAATCCGACGTAGGCCGTGTCGCCGCCGACAATGGCCGGGATGTCAACCATGTACGACTGCATGGCCGTGGCCAACGTCACGGTGTCGATAATGGTCACATCCAGCGTGCTGCCGTCGTAAGCCATGCTCACGCTGAATACGTGGCCGCTGTGCAGATCGATGCCGGTGCCGGCCAGGCTCATCGAATCGACCACGCCGGCTCCATTGAGGTACAGTCCGGTCGAGTTGGGACCTTCGCCCGTGTTGTCGTACAAGTCGAATTTCACGGCTACGCTGGTGCCGATGCCGACATAGCCCAAACCGCCCCCGGCGGTACCCAAGGCCGCCAGCCCGGCGTTCTGAATCGTGAACGTAATGCCGTCTGCCGAGACGGCGGTGCCGGACAGAAGCTGGAAATCGAATTGAGTCGCGAAGGCGGCTACGCTTACCGGCGCCAACGCGAAGATGCTGGCGGCCTCGCCCATGCCACCGTCGGTCAATTGCAAGCTGGTGCTGACGATCGAGGCCGCTGGCCCGTTAAAGCGGAACCCGCTGGCCGCCCCGGCGAAACCGTTGGGAAAGTTGATCGCCGGCGTCGAAGCCGCGGGCGTCGTGACGTTGATTTCGTTGGAGTACTCCGACGCGCTGCCGCCGCCAATGGCCAGCACGCGATAGTCGTAAGTCGTCTGCGGCGCAACGGTCCCGTCGATAAATGTATTGGCGGTCCCAGAAACAGTCGCGCCAATTTGCACGTACGTTCCGGCCGGGCCGGTTTTGCGCTCGATGATCACCGCGGCGGCGTTGGGATCGACGTTGATCCAGCTCAGTTCGACTTCTGTGCCCATGACTGAGGTAACTTGCAAGTTTGTCGGAGCCATCACGGGCGGCACGACCACGTCTTCGCTGTAGGTCCAATTCAGCACTCTTTGGATGGCGGTCAGTCCGCCGGTCGCGCCGGTGAATCCGACGTAGGCCGTGTCGCCGCCCACGACGGCCGGGATGTCGATGGTGTACGACTGCGTGGCGGCGGCCAACGTCACGGTGTCGGAAATTGTGACTCCGAGCGTGCTGCCGTCGTAAACCAGGTTGACGGAGAACACGTGGCCGCTGTGCAGATCGATGCCGGTGCCGTTCAGGCCGACCACGCTGACCGGCGAGCCATTACGCTGCAGGCCGGTCGAATTGGGACCTTCGCCCGTGTTGTCGTACAAGTCGAACTTCACGGCCACGCTGGCGCCGATGCCGGCATAGCCCAAACCGCCCCCCGGGGCGCCTAAGGCGGCCAGCCCGGCGTTCTGAATCGTGAACGTGATGCCGTCGGCCGTGAAAGCGGTGCCGGAAAGAAGCAGGAAATCGAACTGGGTCGCGAACGCGGCTACGCTCACCGGCGCGAGCGCGAAGACGCTGGCCGCCTGGGTCATTCCGCCGTCGGTCAATTGCAAGCTCGTGCCGACAATGGCGGCCGACGGCCCGTTGAAGCTGAACTCGCCGGCTGCCCCGGCGAAACCGTTGGGGAAGTTGATTGCCGGTGCGGGGGGCGCGGGCGTCGCGACCTCGATTTCGTTGGAGTACTCTGACGTAGCGCCTCCGTCAAAGGCACGCACGCGATAATAATACGTCGTCTCCGGTGCAACCGTCGGGTCGGTGAACGTGTTGGCGGTCGGCAAGGCGGTCATGCCTATT
>JBBDNV010000102.1:0-42245 GCA_040877415.1 Pirellulales bacterium | reverse complement strand
TCGTGCCGACAATGGCGGCCGACGGCCCGTTAAAGCTGAACTCGCCCTCCGCCCCGGCGAAACCGTTGGGGAAGTTGATCGCCGGCATGAAAGGCGCAGGCGTCGTGACGTCGATTTCGTTGGAGTGCTCCGACGTGCTGTCTCCGTTAACGGCCCGCACGCGATAGAAATACGTCGTCTCCGCCGCGACCGTCGGGTCGGTGAACGTGTTGGCGGTCGGGAAGGCGGTCATGCCTATTTGCAGGTAAGTTCCTCCCGGGCCGGTCTTGCGCTCGATGATCACTCCGCTGGCATTGGGATCGACATTGGTCCAGCTCAGATTGACCTGCACCGCGGACGCGGCGGTCACCTGCAGATTCGTGGGGGCCGCCGGCGCCGGCGTGAAGATCCAGCTATTGATCTTTTGAACAGCCGTCAGGCCGCCGGTTCCGCCCGTGAAGCCCACATAAGCGGCGTTGCCGCCGACGATGGCCGGTATGTCGACCGTGTACGACTGCGTGGCGGCGGCCAGCGTCACGGTGTCGGTGATCGTCACTTCGAGCGTGGTGCCGTCGTACGTCATGCTGACGGCGAATTCGTGCCCGCTGTGCAGATCGATCCCGGTTCCCGTCAGATCGATCGAGTTGAGGGCCTCGGGCGGGTTGCCGCTCGTGAACAAGCCGGTGGAGTTCGCGCCTTCCCCCGAGTTGTCGAACAAGTCGAACTTCACGGCCACGCTGTTGTCTATGGACGCATAGCCCAAACCGCCACCCGGGCCGCCCGTGGCCGTCGGCCCGACGCCCTGAATCGTGAAGGTCATGCCGTCGGCCAGGGGATCGACGTAACCGTGGCTCGGAAGCTGCTGGAAATTGAAATGCGTGGTGAAGCGAGTTACGTCCACGCGGTTTCGCGTAAAGACGCTGTCCGTCTGATTGGTGCCGCCGTCGGTTAACTGCAATGTGGCTCCGAAGAGCCTTACGTTATGGACGTTGAGCCCATTCAGGCTGAGAACTGCCCCGCTGCCCTCGGCGTTCTGCACGGTCGGGTCCAGGCTTCTCCCGGAAAAACCAGCGGAAAAGTCGTACGACGTCGGCGTGATCGCCACTTCCGCGGAGGCCGAGCCCTCAAACGGGCCGGCGACCGGGGTGACCCAATAGTAATAAGTCGAGCCGTTGACCAAACCCTGGTCCACGAACTGGGTCCCGACAACTCCTGTTGCCACGGGCGTCGTCCCTTCGCCGTTGCTGCTGGTCCCACGATAGACTCGGTAACTGGTCGCTCCGGCGGAGGCCTGCCATGTGAGAGCTACCGAGCCAAAACCGGCAACTGCCGCCAGGTTGGTCGGCGCCGCCGGCACGGGCGCGCCGTCGTCGTCGATGATCGTGCCCACCGACTTGCCCCCGGCCAGAGTGGCGTTCACGGGATTGCTCAACACGAGGTTGAAAGTCTCGTTCGACTCGGCTGCCGCGTCGCCTTGGGCGAGCACCGTGATTGGCCTGGTCAGCGTGCCAGGCGCGAAAGTGATCGTGCCGAAAGTTTCCGTATAGTCGACGTCGGCGGTTGCCGTTCCGGCCGACGTCGCGTAGGCGACGGTCACATCCTGGGGCATGTCAGCGGTAAGCGTGGCCGTGAAAACGACCCCGGTCGTGCCCGCCGCGCCTTCGACGGTCGACGCCCTGGAGAGCGAAATAGCCGGCAGGCCGTCCGTGTCCAGGATCGTGGCGCGTGTATAGCGATTGCCGTAATTGGCGTTGATCAGCTCACTTTGCATCAGGACGGACAACCACCGCTCAAACGTCTTCACGCCATCATCGAGGATCGTGACGGTGAAGGTCTCCGTCGTGGAGCCGGGCGCGAAAATCAGCTTGCCGACTTGCTCGACAAAATTCGTCCCAGGGACGGCGTTTCCATTCGCCGCGGTCGCCCAGTGAACGACAACTTCCCTGCCGCTCGGCGCCGATAACGTGACGGTCAACGTGAGCGTCGCGGAGCCCGTCGCCGGCTCCGCGACCAACACGTCGCCCATGAAATTGGCGGTTGGAGGATCGTCGCTGTTGTAGATCAAGCATTGGGCTTCGGAGATATCGAGCGTCGCTCCCACGGGATCCGAAAGCCTAAGCAGAAATGTGTTGTTCATCTCGTCCATCGTGTCGCCGATCACCCCAACGACGATGTTCTGGACCGTGACGCCGGGGTTGAACGTCAACGTGCCGTTCCGGGAGACGTAGCTCTGTCCGTCGAGGGCGGTTCCATCCACCGTCGTATAGGCAACCGTCACGGGGGTTGTGGTCGGTGCCTCCGAGAGGGTGACTGTGAACGTCGCGTCCGTCGTGCCGCTGTCGCCCTCGACGAGCTCGGTGTCCTCGATTTGCAAAAGCGGGAGCGAGCCGAAGTCGCGGATCAATCCCTCGGCTTCCGCGTCAAACAATACCGTTCCCACCGGAGCCGACAAGTTGACAGCAAACGCTTCCGTGTCCTCGACGGCGCCGTCGCCGGTGATCGACACCGTGATGGTCTGAGTCTTCTGCAGGGGCGCGAACGTCACGGTTCCCGATTGCGCCACGAAATCCTGACCGGCCAGGGCCGCGCCGTTGGCCGTCGCATAAGCCACGGTCACGGTTTCGGCGCTCGCCAGTTCCAGGCTCACCGTGAACACCATGTCCCGGGTGCTGGCGGCAGGGCCTTCCAACACGGAACTGTCCTCGATCGATACTCCGCTCAACGTCGGCCCGACCTTGATGATCTTGGCGACTGACGGCACTTCGCCCTTGACCACGAACAGCATGTAATAGCCCGGCGGCGCCGTGTTTGGCGAAGGCGGCGAGGTGACGTCGAGTCCGCCCGCGGCCAGCGAAAATGTCGCCTCCTGCATGTACTGATCCCAGTCTTGCGCGTGGGTCGCCGTGCCGAGCCGAATCCAACGCACCTTGGTAATCTCGGCCGCATCGGGCGTGCCGACGAAGAAGGTGTCGCCATGCCGCACCGTTTCGGGAGCCGACGAAATCGTCGGCCGAGGACCCTGGAACAGATAGGGCGGTGAATAGGTCTGCCCCGTAAGGTGCAGATCGCCGCCGGTCGACAGGACTCGCCCGTCAGGCAACAGCAGAGCGGACGAATGATACCAGCGGATGTCGTCCATGCTGGCGACCGTGCGGAAGGTCTCGGTGACGGGGTTCCAGATTTCGGCAGCCAGGATCGCATCGCCGTCGTACAGGCTCGAACCGGTGTTGCCCCCGATCACCAGCACCTCGCCGTCAGGAAGCAGCGTGGCGTTGAGGTTGCGGCGAGCAAACTCCATGTCGGCAACCAGCCGCCACGCCGGATCCGGCTCGTTCAGGTCGATCGCTTCGGCGGTGTCGGTCGCGGGCCCGCCGCCCCCTACGTACAAAATCTTGCCGGGTGCGTACATCACGGCCGAACCGACGTCCCGGTAAGGGTGGATGCGGTAGGCCACGGGAATCCACTGACCCGTTCCGTTAACGTCCAGGTATTGCGACAAAGGGTCGGGCCCGGCGACGAACGCGGCGCCGTTGGGCGCCGAGAACGTGCGCGGATAGAACGACACGTATTGCTCGGCCGTTGTCAGGTCGCGCCACGTTCCGGTGGCCGCCTCGTAAACCTGCGGCAACGGGTTGGTAATGCTGCCGTTGGTGTCTCCCGAGAGAACCAACACGTCGCCGTTGGACAGCGTCGTGGATGAAGGGTACCAGCGGCCCGCGTTGAAGTTCGATAGCTGCGTCCACGAGTCGTTGAAGGGATCGTAAATCGACGCAAATGGCAGGCCGAATGTGTCGACCACGGCCCCGCCGGTCACCAGCACGGTGCCATCGGCCAACAGCGCCGTACCCGTGCAGAAGATGTTGTAACCGGGATCGGCCGGCGACGTGAACGTATTGGTCACCGGATCCCACAACCGCAAGTTCAAGGTGCGGTCGTATCCCAGAACTTTCCCCGTCGGTAACATCAGGGCATTGATGTATTCGATGGGCCAGTTCTGCAGCGGATCCCACTGGCCGGTTTCGGAAAGCGGCGCGTTGGGCGCGCCGGGCCCCCCGATCAGCCCGGGATTAGGGGGATTGGCGGCGGAGGCCTCCAACGCGTCGCCGTCGTAGAGCAGGTGCGCGAGCCAGCCCTCCAGGTGCACCCCTTCCGATGCCTCGTTGGGATGTTCCGTTTCATCGTGATGTTCAGGCTCGTCGTGGTGGCCAGATTCGTCTTGGTGGTCCACTGGGCCGTGCAAGGCCAGGCGCGTCTCGAGCTCTTCAATCCGCGCCCGCCGAGCGCGATGATACTTCGGAACTGAGCGAGTTTTTCGGCGGCCTTGCGCTGCTTGCTTTCGCTGCCACATTGCGGTTGTTCCCATACGGGGACGCGGACACGTGGCGTCTCGCAAACCGCCCGTGACGCGTCCCCAACTTTTGCTTCATTGCGCTCGCACGACCTCGTGGCGATCGGATCAAGCACCCGTCGCTCATTTCGGGCCGCTCGCGGCGCCCATGGCTTCCAACGGAACGCTTTCCCGCGATGGCTGCGCGAGACCGTACAGGAAGCCGGTCTTGCGCTGCTCCAGGAACAAGCCGACGCCCAGGCTCGAAGCCAGCGCCACGACCAGTCCCAGCGCCAGATTCAAGAGACGCCGCGGACTGGTCGGAGTCACCGAGAACGTGGGGGGCTGCAACACGTTCAAGTTGGACATGTTTTTCATCTCCAGCTCGTGGTTGATGCGCGCCTGCTCCAGATTTTCTGAATACCGCTTATAGTTCTCGGCCTCGATGTCAATCTCGCGCTGGAGCCGCAAGAACTCCGCTTCGTTGTCGTTGAAAGTCTTTAGCTGCTGCTGGACGGGCGACAGTTGCTCGCGCAAAGTCGCGGCCTGCGCCCGCAGCGAGGCCACCGACGACCCGTCCTCGAAATAGGCCAGGTTGATTTCCTGGTGGGCCCGATTCGGTCCGAGCGCCACCTGCGGCGCGACCGGCTCCTGGGCGAGCACGGCTTCAAGCGCCGCGATTTGACGGCCGGACGCGACAGCCCGCGGATGATGCTCGGTGACTCGCGACAGCAGTTCCTTCTCCTGCACTTGTGCAGCGAAGAGCTGTTCGCGCATCGAAGAGACCGCGGAGTGCGGCATGCCGGTGGTCTCGCCGGTGGTGATGGTCTCGGGAATTTGCTCAAGCAGCTTTTGGTGCGACTGCATTTCCGCGGTCGACGCGCTCAGCATGGCCTCGGTCTTCCGCAATCCGCTCTGCAATTCGGCGACCTGCTCTAGCATCAGGGCGCGCTGGTCGGAGAGGCTGACGATGCCCGCGGCGTTCTTCCGGTCGCGCAGCTCGGCTTCAAGCCGCGCCACCTTGTCGCGCAACTGCGCCGTCTGCGCGACGAAGAAATCGCGAGAGCCGTCGGTTCGATTGACGCGGATGTGCGCTTCGCGCGCCTGGTCGATCAGGCGTGTGACGACGTCCCGGGCCAGCTCGGGACTCGGGGCCTCGTACGAAATGTCGATGATGTTCGACTTTTTCGCGGCCACGACGTCCAGATGCCTGGCCAGGTGCTCAAGCGCCTCGTCGTCGATGCTGTACGGCTCGAACACGTTCAGGGTCGCCAGCACGCTAGCAGTCTGGGTCTTGGGGCCGCGGGCCTTGCCAAGCACCACCTGTGGACCTACTCCCGAGACGACGTTGGCCAACACGCCCCGGCTCTTGAACAGCTCGAAGACCGAATTGATCTCGTACTCCCGTGATTCCTGGACCATCACGACCTGATCCGTGGCGGCCGTGGCGGTGGGATCCATCGCCATGCTCTCGCGCCCCAGGCGGACGAAAAGCTTGGCCTCGGACGTGTATTTCTTCGGGCTGAGAAAGGTCACCGCGATGGTGACCAGCATGACGCAGCTAAACGTCCATACCATCGCTTGCTTGTGGTTCAGCAAATCGTGAAACACATCCAACGTCATCGGTGCTTTATCGTCGTGCTGGATCATAATTCAGCTCCCGTGTTGATTTGCCGCGCGGTGTTGCGCTGGTGCGGAATTCATTTATGAAGACGCCGCCGGGTCGTACGCTTCCCGTGCGGTTGTCATCTCTTACTCGTCGCTGGCAACAGGTTCAGCCTTTCCATCAAACTTCCGTGAATCGGCCATTCGCATCGAGCTGGAGCAGTCCTCGAGGGCCGCCGGCAGACGCCGTGCGCGGTGCCGCGGTTTAGTTCGCGCGCCACCGCCGACGCGCTCGTAAAACTCCTCGTGCCGTTCGATCATGTCGTCGAGCGAGAAGAGCGATTCAACTCGCGCCCGGCCTCGCCGCCCCATGGCTCGCTGCCGCGCCGGGTCGGCGGCCAGTTCCACGATCGCACGGGCCAGCGCCTCCGGGTCCGCCGGAGGCACGAGAATGCCGGTCACGCCGTCGTCAACCACCTCCGGCAATCCCCCGACCCGCGAAGCGATAACCGGTTTCTCGAGGGCCATGGCCTCGGCCGCGGAAAGGCCGAAAGCCTCCCACAGTGACGGCATGGCCATGATGTCAATCTGCTTCAGGAACTTGACAATGTCGTGCTTCCAGCCGACGAACTCGACCGCGTCGGTGACCTGCAACCGCGCCGCAAGACTCTCAAGCTTGGACCGCAACGATCCGTCGCCGGCGATGATAAACTTGACGCGAGGATTCTGACGAGGGACGATCGACGCCGCGCGGATCAGGTACGCAACGCCTTTTGCCTGTTCGAGCCGACCGAGAAAACCGATCGTAACGTCGGCTTGCCCGGCGCGGACTTTGCCGTGTCCGTTATGCGGTGCCGGGTTCTCGGCGCCAGACATCAACTCCGCTGCGCGAAACGGCGCCAGGTCGATGGCATTGTAGATCAGTGCCACCTTTTCGGCGGTGAAGATTCGCTGCGCGACGCCGCGCTCGATCATGGCTCGCGATCCGGCGATATACCAGTCGGTCAATCGGTCGAGCCGGCGCTCGACGATGCCGGCCGCGACGCGAACCGGCCGGCTGCGATAAGGATGGCCGGCGAACCCGTGCAGCATGTGGACGACCGGGGCCCGCGTATACGCTCGGGCGGCGATGCGGCCCAAGGCACCGGCGACCGAGGTATGAGTCTGAATGATGTCGAACTGCTCGCTCTTGAGAATGCCGGCCAACTGCCAGAAGGCCGTGAGGTTTTTCCGGGGCCCGCCAAAATGATCCAAGGCCAGCGGCAACACGCGCACGCCGGACCGTTCAAATTGCGGCCGCATGGGGCTCGAGTCCGTCATGGCCACGGTCGATTTAATCCGGCGGGGATCGCAGCCGGCGGTTAAGGACAGCACGTGCTTGCCGGCCCCGCCGTGAGCCAGTCCGATAATGTGCAAGATCTTCATTTGAGTTGGGCCTTTCCGGGGTGCGTGCGAACCGGTGGTGCATCGGGGGCAGGTTTATCGCCGGCGCGCCGCGGTCCGTTCCTTTGCAGTCAATCGCGAGCTGTCTCCTGCAACACATTCCAAGTCACCGCGGCCGTGCGATCCCAGGTATACGCGCTGGCGCGCGCGATGCCACGTCGCGCCAACTCGTCGTGCAGCCCCCGGTCGGATAGCAACGTTTGCAAGCCTTCGGCGATCGATTCAAAGCGATAGGGGTCCACGTAAAGTGCGGCGTCGCCGGCCACTTCGGGCAGCGACGTCACGTTGGAAGTCAACACGGGGACGCCGCAAGCCATCGCCTCAAGCACGGGCAACCCGAACCCCTCGTACAACGACGGAAAAACGAACAATTCCGCGCCGCCGTAGACCGCCGGCAAGTGTTCGTCGGCCACGTAACCGGCCGTCACCACCGACGCGGGAAGTCGATTCAGGCCGGCCTCGCGAAACACCTGGTTCGACCCTCCCGCGAGCACCAGCGACAATTCGGGAAATGAAGGGCTGACGGTCTTCCAGGCTTCTAAGAGCCGCCCCAGATTCTTCCGCGGAACCAGGGCTCCGACAAACAGAACATAGCGCGGCGGAAGCCCCAATTGCGCCCGTGTCCGTTCCACCGTTTCGACCGGCAGCGGCCGAAATCGCCCCTCGACGCCTTGCGGGATGACGACAACTTTCTCGGGCGCGACGCGGCAAACCTCGAGCAACCGCTCGCGCGAGTAGTTCGAAATGGTGATAATGCGCCGAATGCGCTGCGCCAGTTTCGGCACAAGCCAGCGATACCAGGCGACGAACCTCCGCGAGAAGACCTCGGGCTGGTCGTAGAAAGCGCAGTCGTGGATCGTCACGACTTGCCTGGCCACGGCCAGCGGGCCCGTATTGCAGGGCGACCAGAGTAAACTGCGTCCCACGCGCGCCGGCAGAATGCTCTGCTCCCACAAATGTCCCCGCACGCCGCGAATCGTCCTGCGAGGCGCCACGACGTTGGCCAACTGCGAACCTCGGGCCAGCACTTCGCGTGCGTAGCGCTGCACGCCGGTGACGCGCTGCGACAGGAATCTGCCGTTGATCGTTAGCGACATGACGCCGCCTGCCCGGCCGGTACCGACGCGCCGTTTGACAATGTCGCGTCGGGCTTGGACCAAAATACTAGAAACGCGTACAAGGGATACAACGCAAACAGCGGATCGAACACGCCGCGCATCATCCAGGTCGATAAGAGTGCCGCGACGGCGACCGCCAACGTGCTGCCTGTCTGCCACGCGCTGGCCAGCATGTCGCGCCACAGTGACTGCAATACCCAAAACCACAAAACGAAGCCGACCAGACCCAGCTGCACTGCGACCGACAGAAAGCCGTTGTCGACCAGGAAGAATTCGACTTCTTGCGATTCGATTCGCGAAAGCCCGGTGCCCAACAGCGACGACTGGGCCAGACCGGTGCCGACCAACAACGACGCATCCTCGCGCAGCAGCCACTTTTCGAGAGCCATGTTCCAGGCGTCGTGCCGCTCGGTGAGCGATGCCGTGGACAGCATGCCTTCCTGTTGAGCCGAGCCGACCAGGGTGCCGGCGCTGGCTAATCCGATCGCCAGAGCGAGGTAAATCCACGGCAACCATCGGCTCAGGCTCCAGCGGCAAGAAATCGCGATTGCCGAAACAGCCGCCGCGCCGTACTCCAGGTAAGCTCCGCGCCGAAACGTCACCAGGCAGGCCGCCGCCGTCAGCAACAGCAGCATCCAGGTCACCAGCGCGTGTCGCCGCCGGGCCGCCAGAAGCTGCGCGATCACCAGCGCACCAAAGAAGGCCATTGCCTGGCCGCAGTCCAGGACTCCGCGAAACAACGAGAACGCGCGAACCCGACCAAAGAATTCCACGGCCGGAATCTCGAAGGAGCCGTCCTCGGCCGTCGTGGGAAACAACGGGTCGTTCGTGACAAATTGGGCCAACGCGATCAAGACCGCCGGCACCAAAAGCAGCATCAATCGGAAATTCATCTGCCGCGCCGACATCGTCGGTCGAAGCAGCGCGGCCGCCGGAAGCGCCGCGAAAAACAAGAAGTACTTGTTGAAACCAAACAGAATCGCCCCGACCGGCAGCTTACTGGTCGCGATCAACCACGCCAGGTCCGCCACCAGGTAACACGCAAAAATGCCGGCCGGTAGCAAGCTGGAACGCAAAGCGATCTGCCCGCGCTGGAGAAACACGGCCCCCGCCGCGAGCAACACGATGCCCATCGCCAGCAGCAGCTTGGGAACTCCGTTGGGTACAACGATCCGGTCAAACAGGGCCAACTGGCTTTGCAGATAGACGCCGGCGACCAACTGTAAAATGACCAGCCAAAACAGCACTTCGCCCATAGAGCGTAGAGCGATTTCGCGCAGCGACATTTGGTCCGCGCGGTGCAAATCCGTGGTCAAGGCGACGGTGGACATGTTCGCGTGCTCAGTTCAAGGTTTGCTCGTAAACACGAAGGTAGCGATCCACCGTACGGTCGAACCTGTACGATTCGGCTTGCGCGCTTGAGCGACGCGACATCTGGCGGTGTAGGTTTCGATCGCGCGCAAGGTGCCCAACGTGCTCGCGCAGCGCACGGCCGTCGGCCGGCTCGAACAGAAATCCACTTTGGCCGTGCTCGACGACTTCCGGAATCCCGCCCACGGCCGACGCCACGATGGGCACTCCGGCGCTCATGGCCTCGCACAGCACCAGCCCGAAGGGCTCGTGCCATAACGAGGGCACGACCAGAACATCGATGCCGGCCAGGAACTCGGCGGCGTCCACGCGCCCGGTGAATCGCACGCCGCGCGGCTCGTAGCGGCTCTTGAGCCGCGACTCGTATTCCGCGTCGCCGGAACCGCCCACGATCAGCTCACACTGGTGCGGCACCAACGGCAAAAGCGAGTCGAGCATCAGTTCGACCCCTTTGACAACGGCCAGCCGTCCCAAGTAGCCCACTCGCATTACCGGCGATGGCTCGCGGGACGCGGCGTTGTGATTTTGGCCGCGTGGGTCGCCGTTCTGAATCACGTATTGGGCGGCGCGCGTGAAGTAACCGCCGCGCAGGTGCCGATCGAGCGCGAAACCGCTCACGCCGACCACGGCGTTGACCGCGCGCGAATGTTCCCGCTTGGGCCACGACAGCAAGCGGCAGCCCAGACACTGGCCGCCGCAATTCGCGTTTCGCCGGAACATCGTCGTCGCAGGGCACAACAGGGCGTAATCGTGAATCGTGTGGACCAGCGGTATCCCGCGAGCACGGATCGTTTGCCAGACGGCGCAAGTGAATCCCGCAAGATTGTGCGTGTGGACCAGGTCCGGTCGTTCCCGCTCGAGCAAAGCGTCGATGTCGGCGGCGCCGCCGTGGCCGAAAGCATTCCGCAAATGCCACACCGCCTTGCGCCACCGCGCTTGCCGCGTGCCGTCGAAGGGCCAATACACGTTGCGCAAAGGAAACTCGTGGACGTGCAACCGCCCGTCGCCGCGCCGCGTCGGAGTCGGACTGAGGCAGGCGACGACGACCTGATGTCCTCGCGCGACCAATTCGGCGGAGAACTGCTCCAGGAACACTTCGGTGCCGCCATGTCGCCGGGGCGCAAACAACGAATTGATTTGAACGATTTTCATGTTTGCTCGTGCGACTCAACTCCAGGTCAAAGAAGGCCGCAGGGTGGGGTGCGTCCAGACTCCGACGATGCGCTTGGCCAGCAGCCATAGCGTGATGCTTTGCGCCGCGATAATGCTGGTCGACGCGACGGCCAGCCCCAGGATGCCGAACTGCCTGGCCGCCCACGTGCCGACGACCGCCAGCGCCAGGGCCGTCGCCAGATTGACCAGCAACGAACCCGTCTGATTTCCGGTCATCTCCAGCAGGCAGCCGCAACTGCCGGCAGCCACCAAAAACAGTTGGCCCACGCCCAGAATTCCCAGCGGCAGCGCCGCCTGCCGGAAGAAAGACCCAAACAGCAATTCCAGAACGGGTCCGCCCCAAACGATCAACACCACGCTGGCAACGACCGACGGCAGGGCCGCCAGCAAAGCGGCGCGCCGCAGCATTTGTTCGAGATCACGATGCCGGTGCTGGCCGTGCAGCTCAGCGATCGACGAGATCACCGTCAGATTGAGCATTTGCAGCGGCAGCGCGACCAACAATGTCAGCCGCCGCGCGGCGCCATAGAGCGCCAACTCATTGCGGGGGCACCAGATTCCGGCAATCCACAAGTCGGACTGGGTCGTCGCAAACACCAGCAACTGAATCGTCAACATCGACACCGAGAATCGCAGCAAATGGGCGACCGCAAGCGAGCCGGCGCTGCGCTTGGGCGCGGGCGGCCCGAGCCGGGTTCGCGCCGCCCAGGCGAATCCGAAAATCGCAACCGGCAAGCTGATGCTCATCGCCGCGACATTCAACGCCACCGCGGTCGAGAGGCTGGGCTTGCCCGCCGCGACCGCCCCGGCGATCAACAGCAGAAACAGCACGTTGCTCAACAGGCCGCCGGTCTGCCCACCGGAGAACAGGCTCGCCAAGCGCATCTCGTGCAGGCCGCGGCACCCCTCGGCAATCAGTTGCAGCAGGGCCAACAGCACGACGGAAGTGACGGCCATGGGCACGATGCCCGGCACGTTGGGCAGACCCAAAATCGTCGTGCCGAAGTACGAAAGCCCCACGGCCGCCAGGCAGGTAACACTGGTAATGGACACCGCCGCCACGGCCATCACCAGCCGCACACTTCGCCGCGCGCGATCCAGGTCGCGTTGGCCCACGCTCTCGGCGACGAACCGCACCAGCGCCGCGTTCAGCCCCAGCATCGCCAATAGGCTGGCCATTGCCAGAACGCTGCTCAGTAGCACGAAACTGCCGAAATCCTCGGGCGACAGCCAGCGGGCGAACGCAACGTTCACCAGCGTGGTGACGCCGACGCCCAACACGCGGCCCAGCACGACCCAGGCTCCGCCCACCGGCAACCGGCGCCGTAGTGGCAAGCCCGGTTGCTCCTCTTGACGAAGCGCGCCGAATCCGGTCGGCCTCGCGGGGCCTTCGATCGCCATCAGTAGGCTCCCTGTCGAAACAACACAACCTTCAGCGTTAACACCAGGATGTAGAGGTCGAGCCACACGGACCAATGCCGGGCGTAGTGGCTATCCAGCTCGACCCGCTCGGCATACGTGGTGTCGTTGCGCCCGGAAATCTGCCACAGTCCCGTGACACCAGGCGAGACGTTGCAATAGAGTCCAAACCTGTCGCCGTATTTTTCAACTTCGGCGTCCACGATCGGGCGAGGACCGACAAGACTCATCTCTCCCCACAGCACATTCAGAAGCTGTGGGAGTTCATCCAGGCTGGTTTTCCGCAGCCAGCGACCGATCGCCGTAACGCGCGGGTCATCGCGCAACTTGTGGTCTCGGTTCCACTCTTCGCGTCGTTGAGGGCAGGCCGCCAGGCACGCCGAAAGAACGTGATCGGCGTCGCACACCATCGTGCGAAATTTCCACGCCTTGAAGCGGCGGTTGTTGCGCCCGATGCGCTCGTGCTGGTAGAGCGCCGGTCCGGGCGAGCTCAACTTGATGAGTGTGGCAATCACAATCATCAAAGGCAGTAGCAGCGGCCCGGCGACGATGGTGAACGTCACGTCGATCGTTCGTTTGACCACTCGGAGCGGCGGCGTAATGCCCGAGGTGCCATCGTCGCCCGGCCAATCCAGGCAATCGGCGGCGCGGTTCCACAAGCTCGGCGAGCCATCCAGGCGGGCAACCAGCGTGCGGTGAGTGCCGAGTCGCCCCAGACTGTCCAGCACGGTTTTCACGCCCTCGTGCGTGTCCGCGGCAGTGGCCACGATCAACCACGGCCTGCCGAATTGTCGCGCGATCGCGCCGGCCCGAGACAGCGGCCCCAAGAAACAGTGCGGCGCCGCGCGATGATCGGCGGCGGGCCGCTCGCCGACAATTCCCAGCGGCCGCAGGCCGATGCTCGGGTTGTGCCGCAGGAACGAATAAACCGTGATCGCGGCGGCGCCCTCGCCGACAATCAAGGCCCCTTGGCCCCACCAGGCGCATCGGCCGAACACCGCGCGAGTTACGCGGCGGAACAGCGACATGCTCGGAAACAGCAGACAGCATGTGGTCGCGATCGTCAGTTGAGTTGCGGCGGGACTCGTCGCCCGCATAAAGGCGACGGCCAAAAAGATCAGCGCAATGCACGCGCACGCCAGGCTTGCTTGTCGCAATTCGGCGACCGCGCTTAAGCCGATGCCGGGGTACAGACCGACGGCCAGGTTCGCCACGAGCAAGGCACTCGTCAAACCCGTCGCCAGCGCGAGCCAGTCGATCGGCGCCGCGGACCAGGGCAACGTCGTCAAAGGCCAGGCGATGGCGAACGAGACGATAACGGCCAGCAAGTCGGCGGCCACCAGCGGAATCGCCGTGACGACGGCGGGTTGCACGCCGAGTGGCACTCGGGCAAAGTCATGACGCTCGGTGACGTGGAAATCGCGTTGTTCCAATCCGCCCACCTGGGCGGTCGCGGCGAGTTGGGTGGCGAACATCTCGGATCTCCATGATGTCGTGCGACGCCTGGTCGTGCGGGCAGCGGTGCGGTCTTGCCCACGCCAGTACGCCTGCGGCGCTGGCTGTCATCGCTATTGCGAACAGCGGATTGCGGACCCGACAACGTGTCCCAAACGCGCGGTTGAAGTTTGACGGATGACCTGTAAGGTGATCTACGGAAGGGGAAGGGGCGAAACGGCGATGATTCGGGGGTTCGCGAGCGGAACCATGCCACATCGCGAAACGCCTTGCGACGCGGCCCGCGTCCGCTTAGCAGGCCGTTGAAAAATGGGACTGGCTCCGAGCACGTCGCGGCGAGACCCGCGAAAAACGGCGGTCGCGAGGTCCCTGTCCCAGTTTTTCAATACGCTGTTAGGCCGACACGGGGGGAAACTCGAATTCACCGGACCGGAGCCATGACGGCTTGAAGAGAGTCCAGAAGTCGGCGGCCAACCGCTCTCGCACGTAGCTATAGGGAAGCCAACCATAGCCTCGGTCTCCCCATTCGGGCCCCCAACAGTTGCGGATCAATAGCGCGCCCTTGTCCGAGCGAATGCGCAGCCGGTCGTCAAAGCCGACTGCGGTTACGGCCTGTCCTCCCAGGACGGCATCCGCGGCGGTGGGAAACGCGATCTCCGCCTCGTCGCTTATCGAATTGTAGACGGGGAAACCGAAGGCGATCGAAAACCCGGCGGCCAGGAACAATTGCAACCGCTCGAGAATCTCGTCGCCCGTTGACTGCCGGCTATCGAGCCGCACGTAGCGGATCGCTCGAAAATCTCGTTGAAAGCTATAGGCAAAGCCATCCGGCATGCGCTCGAGGTGCGAGCTGTCGTATGGCCAGTACTTTTCCGGCGGAATCCCGCATCGCACGGCCGACTTGAACACCGTGCGCAGGGAGAGAGCCGCGCTCGTCGTCCCGTTGTCCATTCGCCGGGCCGTGTGATCGACGAACAGTCGGGAGAGCTGAACCAGACGGCCCGTTGACCGTCTTTCAAACTGTTGAATCAGAGCCACGCACGCGTGTGCCGAACTCGTGGCAAGGCCTTGCTGGTCGTCCACGGGGCCGCAGTACTCGCGCCAGTCGACGCTGTGAGGCAGTTTGAAGCGACTGCGGGAGCGCATCTTGAACTGGCGGAGCATCATGACAATGGTCTCGTGTTCCAACGAGTAATCACGATGGTCGGCCAGGTCGGGACACCAACCGCATCCGTCTGGCGTGCCGCACAACATCCGGCTTGGCCGAGGCTCGCGCACTTCCACCCTCCGCGATTGCAGAGTTTCCCTGCCCCAACAGCGCGATCGTATCGCGAGGTCAAAAACGCGTTGCCAGTCTAACCGCGGGTGCCGCGACAATAGAGGGGAACAAACCGGGCGACACAACACGCCGCCCGAAGCCTCCCGAAATACCACCGCGGCACTAGTGATTCAGGCGGGCCGACGCAGCGGCGTCGCGGCCGATTGTGGCCGCCTGGGACGCTGAGCATTGACGGCAGGGTGAGCGTGGTATCCGCCCCCCGAATCGTGCAGATGCCGCGAAGCTGCCGACAGCGGTCTCACGCTAAAAGGCTGGCCGCGGCTGCCCGACGCCTTATACGTCATGCGCTCCATTGCGTTCGCCGCAAAACTCCCAGAGCACGCCTTGAGCGCTGCCGTCTCCCAGAAATCGAAGGAGCGGGTGCTTCTGGTTTCTATTGAGCGACTTGATCGTTTCCTGCAAGCGGCGCTTGGGAGACTGATCCTTGCGGGGCGGCAACGGATCGTCGATGCGCGGCGGCCAACACTCCTCTTCGAATGCAGCCAAGATGGCCTCCTGGCTCGCGGCCGGCACGCGGAATCGCTTCACCACCACCGACCCGACGCGCAGCTCCTGACGATCGCGGTCCCATTTGGGGACGAGTAGCGTGGACGGGGGAACGACGGCCCGCAACGGCGGTTCGCACACTACAGGAACGTGCAAATCAATGGCTGGCTGTCTCCCTCGGCCGCAAATCTGGCGGCTGACCTCGGCCCCTTTTGGCGTCAACACGAAGCGCGTTTTCTTGCACAGTATCAACCTGGCAGGCCGTTTGAAGCTGCGTTCCGCGTCGCCGGGCGAAGTCGTTTCAATCCCGTGCCCAAGCAGGCCCCTGCCGACGAGCCAACGCAAATCGCTGTTCGACAATTGCAGCCGGCGGAGATACGAAAGTTCGATCGCGAAATCCCATACGTTGGTATTCAGATCGTTTGCGTAGTCCCACGCTTTCAGGAACTCGTCCAACGCGAGGTGAAGCCGTGTGGAACAAGAGATTCCCGATTTTTCGAAGGCGGCGAAATCTTCAGGAAAGAGATTCGCCGCGGACGTGTCCGTAACGGCCATGTGCGGGACTTCCAGGGGATCGTCGCCGGTTCAACCTGGTATGCCAACATCCCGCCTTGGGCCTGCTCATTCTGATCGAAGCCGACGAACGCCCATTTTCCAAAGGTCCGGAACCTCAGTCCTTCAGAGGTTCGGGCTCACAGCACCTGAACAAAGTCCATCCTTAACTTCGGGCCCAATATATAGGCTCGCGCTGGTTTGTCAACTGGCGATCAAACAAATCGGCGCGCGAGCGCAAACATGCAAACATGTCGATGTCAAACCGACTGCCATTTTCACGTCATTTTCACGAGCTGCACTTGTGCGAAGGCATAACTGCGCTTGTCAACGTGAGAGACGAAGGTAGTTCCGTGGTTTGTTCTCGTCTTTTTCCACGGCAACCTACAATCAGGTCAACCATACTTCCACACGGTTGCACCAGAAGCTCAAAACGCGATTGCGGCTCGCTCGCGCAAGCGCCCATCCGAGAACGGCGTTACCACAAACAGATTTGCAACGTCGGCAACTTGGCGATTGGTCAATTTACGCAGTTCGCCCAAATGGCCGCACCGAGCCGAATACCGAGCTTGACGACCCACCGTGCCGGGCTAGGCGTCTCGGACTGCGGGTCGTCGTCGGTCTTCGTCTCGGCGAGCCACTGGACGCCCTTGTCGCGGGCAACTTTCGCCGAGACGTCGCCCGTTGCCGCTCTAGGCAGCAAAGCCAGCGTCGCGAGCACCGTGGCGCGCTCACCGGAATTGCCGAAGATTGGCGGCCGGGTCTCGGGCCACGACGGGTCGGGCGAGGCTTTATTTAGACGTGATCCGATCTGGGCAACCATCCCCGAATCGACAGTTATTCAATACCAAATGAAGGTCTCGTCCGTCGCAAATCGAACGACTTTTTTCATTCCCGCCTTGTCCTTGCGATATTTCGCATGTTTGTCGATCGGATAGCCCATGATGTTTTGGGAAACCGCGATCACGGTGTTGCCTTTCATCGTGACGGCGCTCTTTTTTGTCCCCTCGCCCAGACCGTTAATGCCGATGTGCCCCAGGTCGATGTTGAACGCATCCAAATTTCCGGCCGAGCTGGAGTCTGGAGTGATGTTTTTCCAGGCGGCACTCGCCGAATCCTTTTCGCCGCCATCCTGATAAAACCAAGTGACGCGGCCTTTGGCGTCCTTCTTGATCATGAGGCCTTGAAGCATGTCGGGCTTAATCGCAACGCCGGTGTCTTCGTCGCTCTTGTCGGATTCATAAAGGTTGCTGATGTAAATTTTATTGTCCTTGATTTTGAATAGGCGCTGGCCTTTGGGTCGTTCGCCGCCATCCCAAGTGAGGTCGCGAATAAAGCCCATGGCCACGTCGCCGGCGCCGCTCTTCTGGAAAATCGCAACAAACGTAGCTTCCTGACCGCCGAGGACGAACGGCGGCATGCTGACGGTGTCAATGTATTGATTCCAGTTGCCGGTCACGGGCAGCTCCAGCGCGCCTTGGCCGTCGAGCGCGGGGGCAGTCATGCCTGCATTCCAGCGCCAGGTCATTCCGCTGGCGCCGGTGTTGTTGCCGGCGCCGGGGGCATCCAGCTTGCCGGCGGCTCGGCCCGTGAAATCGTCGGCCACTTTGGAAACGGCCAGGTAATCGACCTTCAGCGTCCCCAGCCTGTTGCCCCCTGCGACCTTCATCCGCGTTTCCTTGGTCATCTCTTGAATCGGGAATTCCAGCAAGATCTCTTCTCCGCCCTTCATCCGGCCCGCGTTCACGTAATTCTTTTCGGCCCAATTCAATTGGATCGGTTTGCCGTCAACTCTGCAGACTAGCTGTGTTTTATCAACCCACTCGGGAACTCGCACCAAAACTTGTTTCATGGGCTTTTTCATGTGGATAACGGCTTTGCCTTCAACGGGGATCCAGCTATTCACGTCGGCCCAGGGCGAGGCGCGATTGAGCAGCAGGTTCACTTTCAATTGATCGCCACTCTTCGCTTCCAGGATGCTGTCCCAGCACAGGTAAGCGGCACGGGTCAGGTTGCCCTGGCAGCAGCCGGCGCCGCCGCAGGCGCCGCGGACCCGCTCGTTGGCGTCGTCAGGCTGCAGAAGGTGCGGCCAGTGTTTGTTCAGCGGCAGCTCTCCCGTCACCCAGTAAGCCAGACTGCTCAGCGTGGCGGTCGTCTTCGGATCGCCCATCCGAGTGATCGGCCGGTTGTTCATTCGCTCCACATCTTCCCGCGTGACCTGGCGCCAATCAAATCCGTTGCGAATCCAGCGGTCGAGATCCTCCCAATAATCGCCATGGCCGGAGCGACTGAGCATGCACATCACCTGCATCATGTCGCCGTAATCGCAGGCGTGCATCATCATCATGCCGGTGCGGTCGGGGTCGTTCTGCTCGAGGAATTGATCCATCCCCAGTTTCACCCAGTCGATCATCTCTTTGTCCGCGGCAACGAGCGCGTAGGAACAGATGGAGTTCATCGAGTGCGTGAAAAAAGTGCCGTAGTTATGAAACTTGCGCGTCTTGCGGTCAAAGAAGACTTCATCCTTGTATAGATAACGCGCCAGCCCGCGGGCCAGATTGAGCGCCTCCTGGTTGCCTGTGATCTCATACCAGGTCGCGGCGGCTTGAGGCATCCAGCAGATCATGTTGGCGGCGGCATCACCGGTCAGGCTGTCGAAAACCTGGCCCACATCGCCTAGCGCCGCCACGGGGCCTTCGCCAGTCTCTACGTACCAGGGCGAATAACCGCGCGCGAGCTTGAAGTACAGTGTGTCGTCTTTTTTGATTGCCAGCTCATTCAGGCGTTTGACCTTGCGGTCGGCGATCTCTTTCCACATGGGGTTCTTGTCGTGTTGATACCAAGTGGCGAAAGCGCGCAATTGGCGGCCTTCGGCAAAGGCATCGGCGAACGGTTTGCCGATTTTTTGCGTAACCGGATCGATATAGGCCCAGGGGCGGTCTTTCACGGGAACATAAAACAGTCCATCCGGGCCGGTAAAGCGAACGAGCGAGCTCATCAGCATCTGATCGCCCTCGGTGTTCCAATCGCTGCCGGTCATCGCCCGCATCAAGATGACAGACTCCGTCCATTTGGCATTCTGGTTTTGGTTGGAGCCGTGGCCGATCTCAAAAATGGTGGGGTTGAACTGCCCATGCATCAGGTGAAAGATGCAAAAATCTTTTGACTCGGGAGCAATGCAGCGGGTGAGGAAATTTAGCGCCTCCCTGGCGTGGTACGACAGGTCAAGCGTGTCGGGGACTTCAGTCTCGTAACGCTCGCCAACAAATGGCTTAATCGGAATCTCGCTGGAGGTTTTGGGCAGTGTGGGGTCATAATAGTCTTCGTCAGGGTGCTCAGCGGCTATGACGTATCCAGCCAGCAGCAGCAAACAATAGCCGATCATTTGTATTTGCTTTCTCACCACGGAAACGTTCTCGGTTATTGATTGAACCTTTTGGTACTGTCCTACACTGCTGATCAACGATCGCGACGGATGCATCCATCCCTTTCTCGCGCCGCATCGATAAAACGCGATAGGTTCTGGTGCATGGTTCGCTCGACGACTATTTGAGCGAATGCAGAAAAGCCGTCAAGTCGACAACTTCGCGGGCGGTCATGTCGCGGAGCAACAGATCGGGCATCAGGGATTTCTGCTGCGCGACCAGAAGCGCGACTTCGCCGGCGGGGATGCGAATCAACTCGTTCTTCTCGTCCTTGAGCACGATCGCGTCCGCACTTTTTTCGACCAGCAGCCCGGTGTGAATCCGGCCGGCGTCGGTTTCGACGACGTAGACCAGGTACTTGGGGTCGATCTTCTTGGACGGATCGAGCATCGCTTCGAGCAATTGGGCCGGAGTGTTCTGTTTGCCGATTTCGCTCAGGTCCGGGCCGAGCGGGGTGCCCGTGTCGCGGATCTGGTGACAGTTGCGGCAGCGCACGCCTTCGGCCTCGAAGAAGATCTTGCGGCCGGCTTCGACATTGCCGCCCAGCGCGAGAATCTCGGCGGGATCGATCACGGCGCCGAGCCGCCTGGTGCGTTGCTCCTCGGGAAGAAATCGCTCGAACAGATCGCGGACTTCGGAAACGGGACCGCTCGTCGCCTTGGCAATCACCTCGTCCCGGACCGGTTCGGGCAACGACTTCTCGGCCACCGACTGCGCCAATTGGACGGCGGCGCTGGTCGACGCCAACAGGCGTTCGATCGCCCGGGCGCGCTGGTCGGGCGAGGCGGCTTCGCCGGCCAGTTGCTGCAAGCTCGAAACGGCTTCGGCGCGAGCGCCGGCCACGGCCGCGGCTTCTGCCAGGTCGGCGACGGGCAACTGCTGGATCCAGTCGTGAACCAGCCGCAGGCCGCGCTCGTCAATGACGGTGGACCCGATGCGCGGCATCCGGCCGGTGCCAACCTGGGCCATGCGGTAAAACAGGACGGACCGATACGGATCGCCGGGCGCCAAATTGCGCGCGTGCGGGATGTTGAAGGTTCCCTGTCCCGGACGGACGCCGACGGTTCCCATCTCGGACACGTCGAGCGTGGCTAGCAACTGGAAATCGGCGTTGCCGCCGCCCCACTTGCGATGACAGTGCGAGCAGTTGGCGTGCAGATACGAGCGGGCCCGGCGGGCGAGATCCTCGCGCTGGGCGCGGTAATCTACCAGCCGCGACAATTCTTCGGGAGGCGCGGGCAGCGGTTTAGCGAAGATGTTCAGATGCGCGAGCGTGCCCAGCTGGTTGGCAACCGTGCCGCCGTAGTTGTGATCCTGGTTCATTTGCAGCGTTTGCACGCCTAGCACGTACTTGGCCGCCATGTTGTGGCAGACGGCGCATTCGGTGCGGCTGGGGAAATGCCAGGTCTGCTGCCGCCGGCCGCCGGGCGCGTCGGAATCGCGGATGGTGTATGTGCGGTCGAGCCCTTTGGGGTCTTCGAGCAGCACGGCGTCGGTTTGCTGGTCGTTCCACAAGTAGGTGTAGCCCTGCCAGTACTGATCGCCGACGTCTTCGCCCCCGGCCAGGCGCTCGTGGTGCAGAATTCTCGTCTCCAGCCGGCGGCGGCTCTTGGGATTGCCTTTTTCCATTTCGAGCGAAAGCGTTTCGACGAGTACGGTGCCGTCCGGAAACTTCCAGCCGGGCGGGGCGCCCGGGGCGGGCTGCGGGTAGGTGAGGGTTTCGAACTCGATTCGCGCGTCGCCCGGAATGCCCAGGTAGCGGTCCTTCGCCGCGCCATCGCACCACTGCGGAGCGATGACCGAATAGGGAATCAGGCCCGGGGCCGGCATGTGGTCCGCGACCGATGCGAACAGGCCGGTCGCGCCCAGGGTGCGCGGGAAGTCGCCCGTCGATCTGGCCGGATTGGGCACAAGCCGGCTGATCTGGCCGCTCATGTGGTCCAACAGGAAGAGCTCGCCGGCGCCGTCTTCGGCGAATCCCACCAGGCGGAGGCTCGAGTCGACGAGCTCCTTGTTTTCGGTCACCTCGTTGTGTTCGCGGTCGTAGCGCAGCATCCAGATGCGGCCGGTATCGTAGTCGCCGTAGATGTAAGCGCCGATCAATTCCGGCAGCCGCCGGCCGCGGTAGACGAATCCTCCGGTGATCGACCGAAAGTTGGCATGATCGTGCTCGACGATCGGGGGAATGATCGGGCCGGGTCCGCGCTTGCGCTCGGGGCGAAACGGGTGGCTGCCTTCGGTGATGCTCCAGCCGTAGTTGCCCCCGCGCTCAATGCGGTAGATCATTTCCCACAGGTCCTGGCCGACGTTGCCGGTCCACAGATCGCCGGTTTGTCGATCGAAGCTCATCTTCCAGGGCTGCCGCAGCCCGAAGGCCCAGATCTCGGTCCGCGCGCCCGCGACGCCCACGAACGGATTGTCGGCGGGAATGGCGTACGCTTTGTCCGCGTCGCGGCGATCGACGTCGATTCGCAGGATCGAGCCGGGCAGGCTGGAGAGGTCTTGCCCGGCTTCATTCGGGTCGGCGATCTCACCGGAGTCGCCGGTGGCGATGTAGAGGCAGCCATCGGGACCAAATTGCAGGCAGCCGCCGTTGTGACCGCCGGACGGCCAGGTCAAGAGAAGTTGCTCGGTGCCGGGATCGCAATGCAACGGGTTGTCGCGGCGGACTTGAAAACGGGAGACGCGCGTGCCATCGGGCAGCTCTTTCTTATGATCGACGAGGTACGTGACGTAGACGTAGCCGTTTTCGGAAAACTTGGGATGAAAGGCCAGCCCATAGATGACTTTGCCGAGATCGATAAACAATTCGGCCCGTTCGACGCGCGGGTCGTTGGGAAACGAGTAAATCTTTCCATAGCGCTCGGCGACGAACAGGCGATCGGTTCCCCGAGCACTGGCCAGGTCCAACGGCTCGGCGAACTTGAGCTTTTCGAAAACCCGCTCGGTGCGATAGGGAGCCGGGGGGTCGGGCGCTCCGCGAATCTTGGACGTTGTCCAGGGCGTGCGCTCTTGAATGCCGAAGGGCCGCTTGGCTGCGGATTTCGGGGCGTCGTCGGCGCGACACATCGCCGCGGCGAGAAACATGCTGCTCGCAGCGACGCCGACTGCCAACAGGTGAGTTCGCATGGAGGGAATTCCATCAGTTGGGTCACATTATACTCGACAACGTTGCCGCCGGGCACCAAAATAGCCGCCGTGTGCGACGACCTGAAAACTCGCCAGTGGAACGGTTGCCACGCTCGGAGGTTCCGATGACCGAAGCGGACTTTGAGAATCGGACGGTCTTGGTGACGGGCGGCTCGCGCGGCATCGGCCGTGCCTGCTGCCGGCGGATGGCACAAGCGGGCGCCCGCGTGGCGATCAACTATCGTGCCCGCCAGGACGATGCCCGCGAAACGGCCAGGCTGGTGGAGAGCGCCGGCGGGCAAGCGATGATCGTCGAGGCCGACGTCGCCGACGAGCGATCGGTCGCGGCGATGGTGGCCAGCGTGAACGATCAATTCGGCCCGATCGAGATGCTGGTCAACAACGCGGGCATCTTTGAATACGTTGGGCACGAAGCCACGACGCTCGACCATTGGAAGCGCACGCTGGAGGTGAATCTGACGGGGACCTACCTCGTCACCTGGGCCGTCAAAGAGCAGATGATCGCCCGGAAGTTTGGACGCATCGTGAACGTATCGTCGATCGCGGCCCTGCGCGCGCGGCCGCATGCAATCGCGTACGCGGCCAGCAAGGCGGGGGTGGTGGCGTTTACCAAAAGCGCGGCCGAGGCGCTCATTCCCTATAACATTCGCATCAACGCGGTGGCGCCGGGATTGATCGAGACCGAGATTCTCGAGGACGTGGACGAGAACACGTTGGCGCGGCTGATCGAGGAAACGCCCATGAAACGAATCGGCCAGGCGGACGAGATCGCCGACGTGGTGCATTTTCTCTTGTCGGAGGCTTCGCGATTCATGATGGGGCAGACGCTGGTGGCCAGCGGCGGCCGAGTCATGTTGCCGTAAAGCACCAGCGGCGCCCGGATGGTTCAGGCTACTCGTGCCGCAGGCACCAGGCGACGGCGTTGCGCAATAGTCGCTGGTACATCGGGTGCTGCAAGGCTTCGCGGGTGTGGCCGTTGGCGAGATGGCACAGGCGTCCCTTGCCCGGCTCGTAGACCCAACCGGCCGCCGCCACCGTGCCGTCGTCCGAGCGGTTTTCGAGCAACAAATGGACTTTGTCCTTGTCGTAGGGAGGCGTGTGCTGCTCGTCAGCGACGGAGAAATTGCTCACCCCGCGGGTGATCGGATGGTCCGGGTCGACGACCTCGACGCGGAACCGTTCCAGTGGCCCGTGACCAATGTAGCGGCCGCCGACCAATTCGAGATAACCGCCGGAGGGCGGGTAGAGTCCCATCGAGTTGTGCAGGTTCAAAAAAGCGCCGCCTGCATGGACGAAGCGCACGATGGCGTCTTGTTGCTCCTGTGTCATCCACATGTACTCCTTGTCGGCGCCCGTTTGCGGACGCTGCAGGCCGTCGCGCAGAATCACCAGCAGGTCGACCTTGGCGAGGTTTTCCGGCGACAGGGCCCGCACGTCGACCGTGAAATGGGCCGCGACGCCGGTGGCCTCGAACACTTGCGGGAGACCCTCGGTGATGTAGCCCGGCTCGTGCGGCTGGTCGGCATACAACACGAGTGCCTGCGGGCCATCCGCGCGTTTCGGCTCCGCGCCTTCAAACGGCGCGGCGGGCACGGTCATTTCGCGATAGACGTGTTCCAGGTCGTCGGGCGTTGGCGCGTCGTACGGCGCCCAGACCAGAAACTCGCCGCCCACGCGCACTTCGCCGGCCAGATGCTCCTTCGGCCGACCCTGGGAGATGACGAAGCCGACCTGGCGGCGCAATTCGGCCAGATAGCGCCTTTGCCGGGAAACGGGGTCGGGAGTGGCCCACGAGCCGAAGCCGGGGACCACGCAATCGGCGGCCAGCGCCTTGAGTTTCCCAAGCGCGGCGACCCACCGGGCTGTGTTGCAGCCTACAAGCGCGGCGTGAGGACCGTTGATCACAAACGGACCGGCGAACAACACGCGCCTTTGCGGCAAATGCACAACGGCGCCGCCGGGGCCGACGATGCCATCGAGCGGGATCACGTCGATCGCGGCGCTAGTGTCGCCGACGGCGGTGGTGGCCGAGATTGATTGGAGGCGGTCGGCCGAAATCGCTTTGCTTTCCACCAGCGCGGAGCCGATGGCCGCGGTCGTGACGAGCGTCTCGATTCCGTGTCGCATCAACTGCGACACGATCTGGGCGTCGCCGGCTCGCAGATTGGTCAGCACCAACGTGCGGGGCGATTTGCCGGCGATGCGTGCCACCTCGGCCAGAAACCGCTCCGCCGCGAGGCCCCGCGGCAGGTCGACGACCACGACGCGGTCGGCCAACGCAATCCAGCCGCAGTTCGCCGAGCCGTGCCGATCCGAGAACCCGGTCGCCCACACGCCGGGGACGACTTCGGTCAAATGCGGCAGCACCGGCGATGTCATGGCCTTCCAGGAAACCTTGTCCTGCGGCTGGGCAAATGGGGCCGGGATTAGTACCCGCGTCGTCACGTCCTCGACGAACTCGCCGAGCTTGGCGCCAAAGGCCTGGGCATCGGGATGGGCTCCGAATGCGGCCCGCAGTTGTTCGCGCTGGGTCAGGCTCTGAAAGGGAAACAAATAGGTGATCTCGCTCCACGTTCCGACTTCGACCACCAGCGGGCCGATGGGGCGAAAGCCATGTTTGCGGAGCGTGCCTGCTCCCGACGTGTTCATGAAGTCGAGGTAGCCGACCGCGCGCTCGAGCGGGACCCGATGGCGCTCGTGAACCATCGTGGCCGCCGGCTCCGGCAAACGGGGCGGAAGTGCGCCGCCGGCGAGCCTGAGGAAGCGGCTTTCCTCGCCGGCCAGCAGCGGATCGCGCAGTTTGGCGAATGCGGCGAACCGCTCGTTTCCGCCCAGCGAAGCCACGGCCTTTTCAAACGCGGCCAGGCTGTCGTATTCCCAGATCGTCACCTGCTCGTAGAGGTCGCCGACGAGCGTGGTCCACCAACCGACCATGCGGCCGCCGGCGGCGCGAAACAAGGGCAGGCCCTGGCGTTCGATCAGCTCGTTATAGGCGGCGACCTGGTCCGGCTTCACGCGGATGAGCCACTCGCCGTAGACCTTGTCGGAGGCGGGGTGTTTTTCAGGGGCTGTTTTCTCGTCGGCCCGAAGGGTCGTGGCCAGCGAGACGACGAGCAATGCGGTCAACAGGTGAGACTTCATCGTGCGGCTCCCAGAATGCGTCATTCTGTTTCGCTGGATTCTCCTTCGAACTGCTTCAGATCGGCCAACTCGGTCGTAAGCCTGTTGGTGAAGGACGTATCCTTGAACTCTAACGTGAGCGGTAGCGCTTCACGGTACAATGCCTCCGCATCCACTATTTTCCCGGCCCGGCGCAAAGCGAATCCCACCCGCGGCAAAACCGCTACCAGGATCTCCATACTCCGCATCTGCCCTTTCTGCTTGAGTTCGCGCTGGTACGTGAGGTTCGCCCTGGCAGTTTCGAGGGCTTCCCGGCAGAACTGGTTCGCCTGATCCAACTCGTTCCGATCGCGCGCGATGTTCGCTTTCGCGGCCAGTACCAGGGCAAGGCCACCAGAAAGAATAACACGATAACGTCCGTCCACCGCTGATTCAGGAGCTCTCGGGAGCAATTCTCGGCACACCTGTTCCGCCTCATTCAAGTCATTGGAATTGTTACTCGCGCGGGCGGCAACGCACAAATGCCAAGCACAGAATACGCTCATCGTGCGAAGCGGGCGGCTAAGCTCACCGGTTTTCAATAATTGCGATCGACAGAATTGCTTCGTCTCATCGAATCGCTCGGCTTCAATCAGACAAATCAGATGTTGATGAGCGATCAACGTAAACGCTGGATGATCCTCCGATTCGAACTCAAGGAAATGCTTGACGGCCTTTCCGCTCAAATCGGCAGCCAATTTCCAATTGTTTAATCGCTGCAGAAGTATTGCCTGAATCGTTTCTGTGATGGCCAGTCCAAGAGGTTTGGTGTCGGGATCTTTGAGCAGTACGGCAGTAGCCTCGCTCAATAGCGGCGCCCCTATTTCAAGATCTCCTTTTCGAACCAAAACTCCAGCCAGCCCGAGCATGCCAAATACGGTCTCCGGATGCTCGTTTCCCAAATGGGCGCGGCGCCACGCGAGCACGTCTCGCATAAGCTGTTCCGTTTCTGGAGTGTCAATGTCTGTGGCGCCAAGATCGAAAGCCAAAACGAATTTGGTGTCGATGGTATCTTGGTGGTCGTCACCCAAGAGTTTCTGCCGGATCGCCAGCGCTTCCCTGGCCGCCGTTATCGATTCATCGTAGCGGAGCTGCAAGGCTCGCAGCGTTGCGAGACTATACAAGCTGGCGGCGGTTTCCAGATGCGGTTCGGCATACAAGCGGCGACGGATCTCGAGCGCCTCGCTGAGCAGCGGGTCGGCCTGGTCAGTGAGAGTGAGCCCGATGTAGACGTTGCCGATCGTTTCCAGCACGGCCGCCCGGACTGCCGGCTGGCCCCGCAGCTCGTCAACCACTTTGCGGGCTCCCCGGTCCAAAACTTCGCGGGCAGTGAGGTCGGCCGCGTCTTTGGCACCCTTTTTCCCAGTCAAGCCAAAGCCGGTGAACCGAACGCCGCCTTTGCGCAAGGGCGCCGAGGCCTCGAACATGCCGGCCAGAAACTGGGCTACTTGCGTCGCCTTCTCAGCTTCCAAGATCGCCCGGCTCTTCTCGGCGATGGCTTCCTCGGCACGCGATTGGGCCTGCACCGCGAAATATCCAGAGACCGCCGTACCGCTCGCCAGGGCCAAAACAACGGCTGCCGTCAGGCCAGCCACAACGGGATTTCGCCTGCACCATCGCCAGCTGCGCTCGATGCGGCCGACAGGCCGGGCCTGAATCGGCTGGCCGTTGAGCCAGCGAGTTAGATCGTCGGCCATGGCACTCGCCGTCTGGTAACGGCGAGACGCTTCCTTGGCCATCGCGTTTACACAAATGGTTTCCAGGTCGCGCGGAATGCGGTCGTTCAAACTGCGCGGGGCGCGCGGTTCATCCTGTATCACTTGGTGCAAGATCATCCGCTGATTGCCGCGGAACGGGAGCTCGCCGGTCAAGAGTTCGTACAAAATAGCTCCCAGGCTGTAGACGTCGCTGCGACCGTCGACGTGATGCGCTTGGCCGGACGCCTGCTCGGGGCTCATATAGGCAGGCGTGCCCAGCACCTGCCCTTCGACGGTGACCGTTACGTCGCCGGTTTCGCGCTTCGAGAGACCGAAGTCCATCACGCGCGGCGTGCCGTCGGGAGTGAGCATAATGTTCGACGGCTTGAGATCACGATGTACGACGCGCTGGGTATGGGCATGCGCTACCGCCCTTGCCACTTGGGCCACTAACTGGGCCGAATCGCGGAAGCTGAACTTGCGGGCCGTCTGTGCGTCGGCCAGCGTGATCCCCTTTACGTATTCGCAGACGATGTACGGAAACGACTCAGTGCGCCCGACTTCGTAGACCGGCACGATGCCCGCATGTTGTAACTGGGCCGCATTGCGCGCTTCGCGCACAAAGCGATCTTCGTCTTGGGCGGTGGCCAGCTGGCCGCTGCGCGGTACCTTCACCGCCACGATGCGGTCCAGTTGCGTATCACGGGCACGATAGACCATTCCAAACGCGCCTCGCCCGATCGCTTCGAGAAGTTCAAACTTACCCAGGACGGGCAGTTTGTCCTTGGTCCAGATTTGCGTTCGGTCGGGATCGAGGTGGAATGAACTGCCGCACGAAGAGCAAACGATCTCTTCCTCCGGCGCAGCATGCTCGATCGGGCTGTGGCAGTGTGGGCAAAGGAGCTGTACAGGAGACCGATCGTCGGGATGGTTGACGGTGGACATTTCCCGCAGCTCACGAAGGCCCCTAGCGTATGGTCGGCACAAAACGAGCCGCAGCATAGGGGTGAACGCGATTCATTATGGAGGCGTCCGGTCGGCGATTCAATTGCCGGACGACTGCCGCTGCCAGCCCTATTCGACCCGCTGGGCAAGAGAGTGAAGGGCCAATTCCGGATTGCCCATCAATACGCGGCAATCATCAGTTCGATTGCAGGACGCATGGCCTGACGCCACTGTTCTTCCAAATCGGGCGTATAAGCCGGGTCGTGCTTTCTTACGGCCTCGCACAGGGCGTCGAGCCAAAGGACGTACAATTCGGGGCGGATGTGATAGCCACGGCGGCTGTGCGACTCGCCGATTTGTTGGATGTACTGCCGCGCAGCCGGATCCCCACTTGCCAGCCGCAGGGCCATCAGCACCGATGCCATGACGTCCTGTTTTTGCCTTTCCATGTCCGTCTTGGCGAACTTTGGAGAGATCTCGGGCGATTTGGCAAAGAAGATGTCGTAGAAGCTGTCAAACAGCCCGCCCGCGGCTTCGCAGCGGTGGTAGCTCGCCAACACTTGTTCGTATCCCAGCGATTCTGAGCATCGTGTGTTCATCGATACGACCTCGCCCACGGACCATCAAGGTCGTGGATCGCTACGCGGTTCCCAGTGACTTTGCCGTGGCCTCATCGAGCGAGGCCTCGGCTTGCGCAGCACGCGGGAACAGGATGTTGTTTTCCTTGTGTATGTGAAGATGGAGGTCGCTCTCCAGCTCCCGAAGGCCCGCCATCAATACGCGGTAGGCATTGCAGGCGTCCTTGGGCGGCCGGAAACCGAAGCTTAATTCGCGCATGCGAAGCAAAGCCTCGCCCGCGCTTCGATGCTCGTCTTCCATGGCATGGATCGGTGCTCTCACGCTCCCACAATGGAAGCGCGGGGCGGCCTGGCCCGTCCGCAGCGCCTGATCCAGCGCCCGCACGAACGGGAACAGCACCAGCTCTTCCTTCATCATGTGGTCGAGCAATTCGTTCCACATGGCGGTGTACACGTCGTACAATTCCACGAGGTTGGGGTGCTTTTCCGCGTGCTTCGCCACGACCGTTTCCAACACGCTGCCCAGCCGCGGCAGCACTTCGCGCAGGTAGGCGTGATGCCGCGAGACGATGTGGTCCGCCAGCCTGGTCATCGACTCGCAAGTCCAGTCGATCTGATCGGCCGCGGCGCGTGAATCGTCGTTTTCTTCAAGCGCGCGAAGAACTTCCTCGACGCTCACGCCTTGCCGCGAGCAAGCCTCGTCCAAGGGAGTATCGCCTCCGCAGCAGTAGTCGATTCCAAATCTTGCCAGCACCCCAGCACGGCCCTCGTGCCCCCGCACCAACTTCCAGACCGGCACATCCCCTTGATATTCATGCGGCGACATGGCTGCGTCTCCTTTCATAGCTGGAACCCTATGATCCGTGCGCTGCGCAACAGTTTTTCAGTTCCCACGCGGGATTCGGCTTGACGCCCTCATTCTAGGCGTTAATATCTGGATATCAAGCTCCAAATATACAGAATTACTCCCCAGCGCTGCCATGATCTCGCAAACCGCCGAATATGCCTTGCGGGCCGTGACCCATTTGGCCGCTCACGAAGCGGGCGACCCACCGACCACGGGCCAGATTTCAGAGGCCACGCAGGTGCCCAGCCACTACCTGGCCAAGGTTCTACGCAGCCTCTCCCGAGCGGGCCTGGTGCGCTCGCAGCGCGGGCCCGGCGGCGGGCACAAGCTCCAACGGGATCCCGAGGAAATGACGGTGCTGGAGGTCGTTAATGCCGTCGATCCGCTTTCCCGAATTGAAACGTGTCCTTTGGGGCTGAAGCACCATCGGAATTTGTGCCCGTTGCACCGCCGGTTGGATAGCGCTTTGGCCCTGGTCGAGGCGGCCTTTGACGAGACGACCATCGCGGAACTGGTGCCCAGGCCGACTCGCAACAAGGCAACCTGCCAATTTCCGTGCGTTGCGTTCGGCGATCGCCTCGGGAGCGAACCAACTTCGGGTTCTCGGTGAATTTTCCGGGTTTCACGTGAATCTTTTCCATCGATGTGCACTATTGGCACATAAGGCGCGCGGTATCGCCCGGCAAATGTCCCCTCCTGCTAAAGCGTGTGGTGAATTGCGGGCCGCATCGTGCGACTCAGCTTTGACAGGAAGAATTCGGAATGGGAAGTGCTATGCGTTGGACTCGTGAACCGGGCCGTTTGCCATGAGCCGGGCTGGGGCCTCGAGGCAAGGAGCTAGCAATGAAGACGACAAGGTCGCGATCTGTTATCGGCGTTGCCTGGGCCATGCTGGGAGCTCAACTCATGTCCGCAACCGTCGTGGGGCTTCTCGTTGGATGCGGGACGAAAAAAACGCCAACGGCAGAAAAAGGCGGCCCTGCAAAACAAAGTGTTACCGCGCCGACCACGGTCGAAGGCAACGTGCCCGCCGGCCGGCCGATCAGCCGCGATGCGAAAACCGGCGAGCAGTTGTATGCACAACACTGCGCCGCGTGCCACGGAACGAACGGCGATGGCCGCGGCCCGGCCGCGGTGTTTGTCTTTCCGCGCCCGCGCGACTTTCGGGCCGGCCGATGGCGGCTGATCAGCACCGTCAACAGCGTTCCCACTTTGGACGATCTCGAAGCCGTGCTAACCCGCGGGATGCCAGGCTCGGCCATGGTTTCATGGGCACACCTTTCGGAAGTCGATCGACGAGCGCTGGCGGAACACGTCATGAAGTTGCGCGGCGATGGCGCTCGCGACATCGAGCTGAAGTTGGCGGCCGAGGCCGAGGAGGATCTCAGCAAAGAGAAACTTGCGGAGGGAATTGCTCGCGCCACGACGCCCGGCGAAGTTTTCCAGCCTCCTGTCGTTAGCGATTCGTCTGGGGAGGCGATTGCCCGCGGCAAAGAGGTCTATCTGACGAAAGGTTGCGCGGCCTGCCACGGCGACACCGGCAGAGGAGACGGACAGCAGAAGATGGTCGACAGCGAAGGCCTGCCGACGCGCCCCCGCGATCTGACGCTGGGGATCTTCAAGGGCAACCACGATCCGAAGTCGGTCTATCGCCGCATCTGGCTGGGGATGCCGGGCTCGCCAATGCCGGCCAGTCAGCAATTGACCCCGGAACAGGTAACAGACATGGTGCACTTTGTGCTTTCGCTTTCCAACGAGGAAACGCGCGAAGCGACTGTGTTGAAGCGGGCCGCGCTTGCGGCCAAGAGAACGCGCACGCTGCCCAGCGGTCCGGACGATCCGGGCTGGCAGGCCGCAAAGGCAACGGGGCTCCAGACAACGCCGCTGTGGTGGCGCGACGAACCGAGTCGCGATCTGAGCGTGCAGGCCACGCACGACAGCCAGACGCTGGCTCTGCGCATCTCGTGGAACGATCCAACGCATGACGACGCCGCGTCGAAACCCGATCAGTTCGAAGACATGGTGGCGGCCGAGCTTATTCAGGACCCCAACGAACCCTTTCTCGGCATGGGAGCCAGCGACGCAGCCGCGCTGGATGTGTGGCAGTGGCGCGCCGGCACACACGACACGGGCGCCAGCGATCAACAATCCGACGAATACCCGTTCGACACGCCCGTCTACCGCGAGCTCGCTAAGGGAGCGGCGTTGCCCGATTTCGTGACCGCACGCGTCGTCGGAAATCCGCTGGCGACGCGGGAAAGCGATGGGGCGAATCTGGTCTCCAGGGGCTTCGGCACGTTAACGTTTCGGCCCAAGGCCTCTCAGGTCGTGACGGCCGAGGCCGCCTGGAAAGACGGCCGCTGGACAGTGATCTTGCGACGGCCGCTCGTCGTCAATGCTCAAGATGGTATGTCAATTGAGCCTGGCGGGCGATACTCGGTGGCTTTTGCGATTTGGGACGGATCGGCTCACGATCGTGGGCCGCAGAAGTTGATCACGCTGTGGAATGATTTGCGCGTGGAATGAGCCAGGGCTACGGCTCGAGAACCCACAAGTTCGCTCAATCGGGGAGTCAGGCACATGGATCGACGCGATTTTCTGCAAGCGGCACTGGCAGCGATGGGAAGCGGCGGCATGCTGAGCGAGCGACTGTGGGCGTTCGAGCCCGTGAACGTCGCCAACCCGCTGGGCAATTACCCCAATCGCGACTGGGAGCAAGTCTATCGCGACCAATACCGCGTCGATGGATCGTTCACGTGGGTCTGCGCGCCGAACGACACGCACAATTGCCGAATGCGGGCCTTCCTTCGCAACGGTGTCGTCATTCGTTCCGAGCAGGCGTATGAGGGCGGTACCTGCAAGGACCTCTATGGCAACACAGATACGGTGCACTGGAATCCGCGAGGCTGTGCCAAGGGTTTCACGCAGCAGCGGCGGGTGTACGGGCCGTACCGTTTGCGCTCGCCTTTGGTCCGCAAGGGATGGAAAGAGTGGGCGGACGACGGATTTCCGTCGCTGTCAGACGATCCGGCGCTGCGAGACAAATACCGATTCAACACACGCGGCACCGACACGTTCGTCAAAGCGAGCTGGGACGAAATCTATCGCTACCACGCGAAAGCAGTGATGGCGATTGCCAAAACGTACAGCGGCGCAGCGGGCATGGCCCGTCTGCAGGCCGACGGTTATGAGCCGGAAATGATTGAGGCCTGTCACAACGCCGGCACGCGCACGTTCAAGCTGCGCGGCGGCATGGGCCTGTTGGGGGTGATGGGAAAGTATGGGCTCTATCGCTGGAGCAACATGCTGGCGGTGGTCGACAACGTCGTCCGCAAGGTCGAACCGAAGGAATCGCTCGGCGGCCGGCTGTGGTCCAACTACACCTGGCACGGCGACCAGGCGCCTGGTCATCCCTTCGTGCACGGCTTGCAGGCTGCCGATTGCGATTTCAACGACATGCGGCACACCAAGCTGCACATCCAGTGCGGAAAAAACATGGTCGAAAACAAGATGCCCGACTCCCACTGGTTCATCGAGATCATGGAGCGCGGCGGCCGGATTGTGGTCATCACGCCCGAGTACTCGCCCCCGGCGACCAAGGCCGACTACTGGATTCAGGTGCGGCCGGGTTGCACCGACACGGCACTCTTCCTGGGCGTTACTCGCCTGATGGTCGACAACAATTGGTACGACGACAAGTTCGTGCGAGCGTACACCGATTTCCCGCTGCTGATTCGCAAAGACAATTTGCAGCGACTGCGCGCATCGGATCTGTTGCCCGACTACAAGCTCGGGCTGCCGAAGAACGGACCATCTTTCGTATCGCAGCACTTGACCGACGAGCAGTACGCGAAGATCGGTGACTTTTGCATCTACGATGTGAGCCAGCGAAAGGTCGTGCCGCTGACGCGTGATCAGCTCGGGCCTCGAATGGAAGCGGCTGGCATTGCGCCGGCGCTGTCGTATTCCGGCACGGTGAAACTCGCCGATGGAGCCGAGGTCGAGGTCGTGACGATTTGGGACGCGTACCAGGTGCACCTGCGCGATTACGATTTGGAGACCGTTGCCCGAATTACCGGGGCGGACAAAACGCTCATCGAGCGGCTAGCCAAGGATATCTGGGACACGAGTCGCGCCGGTCATCCGGTGGCGATCCACGTGGGCGAGGGCATCAATCACTGGTTTCATGCCACGCTGGCCAATCGCGCGCAATACCTGCCGGTCATGCTCACCGGTCAACTCGGCAAACCCGGCGCGGGTTGTTTTACCTGGGCGGGCAATTACAAGTCGGCGCTCTTTCAAAGCTCGCCCGAGTCGGGGCCGGGCTTCCTCGGCTGGATCGCGGAGGACCCCTTCAACCCGAATCTCGATCGCGAGTTGGACGGCAAACAGGTCAAGGTCAACAAGACGACCAAGGACGAAGAGCCCGCCTACTGGAACCACGGCGAACGGCCGCTCATCGTCGATACGCCCAAGTATGGCCGCATGTGCTTCACCGGCGAGACCCACATGCCGACGCCCACCAAGTTCCTGTGGTTCTCCAACGTGAACCTGTTCAATAACGCCAAGCACGCCTACGACATGCTGTTCGTGGTCAATCCGAAGATCGACTGCATCATCTCGCAGGACGTTGAGATGACGTCCTCTTGCGAATACGCCGACCTGGTCTTTCCGGCCAATACCTGGATGGAGTTTCAAACCTACGAGATCACGGCGTCGTGCTCCAATCCCTACCTGCAGATCTGGAAGGGAGGCATCCCCTCGCTGTACGACAGCCGCGACGACGTGCACATCCTGGCTGAAACTGCCGAAGCGCTGACAAAAGAAACGGGCGACCGGCGATTTGCCGACTATTGGCGGTTCATCCTCCAGGACAAGGCGGCAGGCGTGAAGGTTTACATGCAGAGGCTGCTCGATAGCTCGACGACCACCCGTGGCTACAAGATAGACGACATCCTGGCCGGAAAGTACGGCGAGCCGGGCGTGGCCCTGATGCTGTTCCGCACGTATCCGCGGATCCCCTTCTACGAAAACGTGCACGACAACATGCCCTTTTGGACCGACACCGGTCGACTGAACGCCTATTGCGACATACCCGAGGCGATCCAGCACGGCGAAAACTTCATCGTTCACCGTGAGGGTCCCGAGGCCACGCCCTATCTGCCGAACGTGATCGTGAGCTCAAATCCATTAGTCCGCCCCGATGATTTCGGCCTGTCACTGGAGGCGATGCACTGGGACGAACGAACCATTCGCAACGTCAAACTGCCGTGGAGCGAGGTTCAGAAAACGCAAAACCCGCTATGGGCGCAGGGCTACCGCTTTTACCTGCTGACGCCCAAGTCGCGCCATCGCGTTCACAGCTCCTGGTCGAACGTCGATTGGCATAACATCTGGGACTCGAACTATGGCGATCCGCACCGGCGCGACAAGCGGCTGCCGTTCTTCGGCGATCATCAGTTGCACATCAACCCGGACGATGCCAAGGAACTCGGCCTGAATGAAGGCGATTATGCGTATGTCGACTCGAATGCGGCAGACCGGCCGTTTCGCGGATGGCAGAACGATCCCGAACGAGCCAAAGTGGCCAGGTTCATGGTGCGCGTCACGTACAACACGAGCTACCCGCGCGGCGTGCTGATGACGAAGCACGCGCCATATATTGCGACCGAGAAGACGGTGCGGGCCCACGAGACGCGCCCCGATGGCCGCGCTCGCTCCGAAGACACCGGCTACCAGGCCAATCTACGCTACGGCTCTCAGCAATCGTGCACGCGGAACTGGCTGATGCCGATGCACCAGACCGACACCTTGTTTCACAAGGCCAAGCTCAAGATGGGTTTCATGTTCGGCGGCGAGGCCGACAACCACGCGGTCAACACCGTGCCGAAGGAAACCCTCGTGCGGATCGTCAAGGCTGAAGACGGTGGGCGCGGAGGCAAGGGACCTTGGGACGGCGCCACCGCGGCGTTCGGTCCGCAAAGCGAATCGCCGGCGAAGGAACTTTATCTCCAAGGAAACTATATCCGCATCGAAGGACAGGGCTAACCTATGAACCCCAATGATGACCGCTGGGTCTCGAAGGTGCATCCGCTCTCGCGTGATGCCGAGCCCGAAGACCCCCTGGAGCTTGTGCCGCAGACCGTGGCCGGCGATCCGGCTCAAATGCTGGAGTGCATCCTCCAGGAGTTTGCCTGGATGGGCTGGGACGCGCAGCAGTTGCTGGGCCTGTTCAGCAACCCCGGCTATCCGCTGCTGTGCGAACTGCGGGCGTTTTTCGGCGAGGAGGAAATCCGCCGGCAAGTCGAATCACTTGTTTCGCGGTGGGGCGTATTGAAGTTTCGCGAACAGATTGTCGAGCCTGAGCAGGAGCCGGACGTGGTTCAGATCACGCCGCTAGGGGCAAATGGTCCGTAGAGACAGGCAGCCGTTCGTTGCGTGGAGTTGTTTGGGAAGCTCGCTAAAGGAATCAGGCCATGACCCAAGTGTATAACTGGCAGCTTGGTCGCGACATGCTCTACCCCTACGAGGAACGTCATCCTCGCTGGCAGTTCGCATTTGTGTTCAACATCAATCGCTGCATTGCCTGCCAGACGTGCACCATGGCCTGCAAGAGCACGTGGACCTTTTCGCGCGGCCAGGAAGCGATGTGGTGGAACAACGTGGAGACCAAACCCTACGGCGGCTATCCCAGGCATTGGGACGCCAAGCTGCTGGCCATGCTCGAGGAGGCAAACCCCAACGCTCAGGTCTGGAACGTCGCCGAGAAGGATCCCCTCAAGCAGCCTTACGGCACCTTCCAAGGCAAGACAATCTTCGAGGCCGCCGAAACACGCATTGGACCCGAAGGCCCACAGACCGTGCTCGGATACCTTCCGACAGACGCGGAGTGGGCGGCGCCGAACGTACACGAGGACTCGGCGACCGGCGGCAAATGGAAGGCAGGCCAGTTCGACGGGTCAGCGCAACTGCCCGAGCATCGTGTGTGGTTCTTTTACCTGGCGCGCCTCTGCAACCACTGTACGTATCCCGGCTGCCTGGGTGCGTGTCCCCGGCAGGCAATTTACAAGCGCCCCGAGGACGGCATCGTGCTGATCGATCAGACGCGATGCCTCGGATATCGCAAGTGCGTCGAGGGCTGTCCGTACAAGAAGGTCATGTACCGCGGCAACACGCACACCAGCGAAAAATGCGTCGGCTGCTACCCGCGCATCGAGGGCAGCGACCCCGAACTGTGTCCCGACGGCGCCCCGGTGGAAACGCGTTGCATGTCGGTTTGCGTGGGGAAGATTCGGCTGCAGGGGCTGGTCGAGATCGGCGACGATGGCAAGTGGGTGAATAACCCGACGAACCCCCTGTACTTCCTCATTCGCGAACGCAAAGTGGCATTGCCCTTGTATCCGCAGTTCGGCACCGAGCCCAACGGCTACTACATTCCGCCCCGCTGGGTTCCGCGGCCATATCTCGTGCAGATGTTCGGGCCCGGCGTCGGTGAGGCCATCGAGCAATATGTCTGCCCGGACCGGGAATTGCTCGCCGTACTGCAATTGTTTCGTGCCCAGCGCCAGATTCTCTATCGCTTCAAGATTGAGAAAGGCCCGAAGGTCGCCGAGATTCCGGTGCGCATGCCGTCGGGAGAGGAAAAGGTGCAAGAGCTGTTCAACGACACGGTAATCGGCTTCAACAAGTTCGACAAAGAAGTGGTCCGCGTTACGATCGACGAGCCGGTGAAAGAACGGCCGGAAAAACACGCCAATTCCATCTGACAAGAAAACGGGGCGGCCGACTTCTGGTAACCCCGGTTCAAGGAGCCGCATCATGAGCCTCGCACAGATTTCCCCATGCGATTCAAACCAGAAAGCTGCATTGGATCTTGCGCGGGAGAGCATCTACCGGTTCCTGGCAGCCGTATTGAGCGACCCTCGCGGTCGCCATTCGTGGTTCTCCATCGATCCGGCGAATCTCGAGGCCGTGCGCTGCGCGGCCGAGTTGTTACGCAACGAATTAGGCGAGCTGCGCATTCCGCTCGGGATCGGTGAGCTGCCGGCTGAGGACTTGGACGTGAAGCCGATGCTAACCGAGCTTGTGCGGCCGGATGGCGAGATCATCGACGAGTACGTGCGCGTGTTTGGATTGGTCACCTGCCGCGAGTGCCCGCCGTACGAAACGGAATACTGCCCCAACGATGACACGTTTTATCGCTCACAGCAGATGGCGGATATTTCGGGATTCTATCGGGCCTTCGGACTCCAAGTGGCAACCGACTTGCGGGAACGGCCTGATTATTTGCCCTTGGAGCTCGAGTTCGAGGCCTTCCTGCTCATGAAAATGCGGCTGTCGTCGGCGCTCGGGACGCCTCTTGATCGGGAACATGCCCAAGTGTGTGGCGAGGCTCGAGCCGCGTTTTTCCGCGACCACGTGAGCTGGTGGGCACCGACTTTTGCCTTGGCCGTGCGCCGCAAGGCGACGAGCGGCCTGTACTGCGAGGCGGCGCGCGTGCTGGCCGCGTTTTTGCCTTTGGAGCGTGCCGCGCTCGATGTAGCCGCCCCGCCCCTGCCGATCCTGCAACCCGCGTCGGACGAACGTCATGATGAGTGTGAGGGCTGCTCGCTACGCTAGTCCGTTGCGACCCAAATTTGCGATTCAGAGCATTACCGAGAAAGACTCGATGGAGAATGTCATGAACACGTGCGCGAGATACCTGGTCGTTGGCGTCACAAGTTGCGGTGTCTTTTTCCCGAGTGCGCTTCGGGCGGAAGACGGGTGGGCCACTCTGAAAGGGAAATTTGTTTACGACGGGGCCCCGCCGGCAGCGAAATTTCTGGAAACGTCCGGAAAGGATTCCGAGACCTGCGCCAAGCACAAGGTTCCCGACGAGTCGCTGCTGGTCGATTCCGCCTCGAAAGGAATCGCGAACGTGCTCGTCTTCGCGCGCAAAACGTCTCGCGTGCATGACTCACAACAAAAGGCGGCCAAAGACGACGCTGTGTTCGACCAGAAGGAGTGTGTGTTCTTGTCGCACGTGCTGCCGGTGCGCGTCGGCCAGACCGTTCTGATCAAGAACAGCGATCCGATCGGCCACAACACCAACATCACGACCCAGGCGGACGTGAACATCAACCCCCTGTTGCCGCCGGGTGAGCAAGTCAAACACAAATTCAGTCGCCAACAAGTTGTTCCGGTTCCGGTCAATTGCAACATCCATCCCTGGATGAAGGCCTATATCCTGCCGCGCAACGATTCCTACGTGGCCGTTTCGCGGGCAGACGGCAGTTTCCAGATCGCGAATCTCCCGGCCGGAGAGGAAATTGAGTTCCAGGCCTGGCATGAACGGGCTTCCGGAGCCCAAGGAGCCTTCGAGCCCAAGAAGGATTGGGCCAAGGGCCGGTTTAAGCTCAAGTTGAAAGCCGGAGAGACCAAGGATCTCGGAACCATCACGGTGAGTCCGAGGGCCTTCAAATGATACAAGCAGCTTCAGAGAACTTGCGCACGGTAGAGGCAGCAACGGGCAGACTTGTTGCCGTCTGTGTCTCGCGCGGGAGCATTCCCAAGCAGACCCTTAGCGCCGTCCAAGTGACGGCCGACGGCTTAGAGGGCGATGGCCATGCGCACGCGAAACACAATCGCCCCCAGCGGGCCGTCAGTCTCTTTGACTTCGAAGTCCTCACGCAATTACAGAAAGAGGGCTTTCCGCTCTACCCGGGCGCGATCGGCGAAAACCTGACGGTGGCGGGCCTGCACGTGCAAAGGTTGCCGCCCGGAACGCTTCTTGAAATCGGCGATGTGCTCCTGCGGCTCGAGGAGCCGCGAAAACCCTGCTACGTGTTGGACGCCATCAACCCTTGCCTGAAGGACGTCATCGTCGGCCGTTGCGGGTACATGGCATCCGTAGTGGAAGGAGGCATGATCAGACCGAGCATGGAGATCGTCATCGTTTCCGAGGACCAACCGCGGGTGGCCCAGCAGGCTTGATGGCGCATCTACGATCGGCTTTCGGTGAAAACCACCTGATATGGACCTATGCGTGGCGATACTGCTGAAGAATGTCGGATTGCTGATGCATTGAATCCACTGTCCTCCATCGCGCAACAGAGCGCGCATCTGCCGAGTGTTCGCCAGAGGACAACGTCGCCGTGGTCTTGTAGAGTTGCGTCGATCGTGGCGTGGGTGATTTGGGTTGTGTTGGCGGTCGGGGGGTGTTCTTACGGGACGACGGCCGATAACGATGACGCGCTGCCGGATTCGCTCGCGTCGTTGCAGTTATTCGAGGGGCCAATAGCGCGGCTCATTCCGGCCCGTTATGTCACTGCCTACGAAATTAACTCGCCGTCGTTTTGCGATTACGCCCAGAGCCACTTTGTGATGAAGTTGCCGCCAGGCGCCTCGATCCATTACATGACGGACGGCCTTTTCGAGTTCCCCGTCGGCACCGTTCTGGCTCAAACGCTAAGCTACGCCGACGCCGACCGTGATGGCGCGCGTCGGATCGTCGAGACGCGCGTCCTCTTGCGCCGCGAAGACAAATGGATCGGGCTCCCCTATGTGTGGAACGACGAGCAGTCCGACGCTCGTCTGGAGCTGCTAGGCGCGCGAATTTCGGTGCGCCGCCGTTCGGCCGACGGCGCCGTCCGGCAGCAGGCACACATCGTCCCGAACTTCAATGACTGCAAGCGTTGCCATCGCATCGGCGACATTGTGACGCCCATTGCCGCCGGGGTGCGGCAGTTGAACTACCCGCCTTCTGCCGCGACCTCCGGCGAGGGCCAATTGGCCGCTTGGCAGCGCCAAGGCTTGCTGCGCGGACTCCCGCCAGGCGACGATTTGCCGCGACTTTCCCGTTGGAACGATCCAGCGACCGGAACGGTCGAGCAGCGGGCACGCGCGTGGCTCGATGCGAATTGCGCCCACTGCCACAATCCACGCGGAACGGCCGCCAATTCCGGCTTGCAGTTGGCCGCCGAGGTTGAGCAGCCGACCGTGTTCGGCGTACTAAAAACGCCAGTCGCGGCCGGTCGCGGCAGCGGCGGACTGTACTTCGACATCCTCCCGGGTCAGCCGAAGGAGTCCATCATGTTGTATCGCGTCCGTTCCGTGGAAGGGGGCATCATGATGCCCGAATTCGGCCGGACGCAAGTTGACCAAGAGGGCGCGGCGCTACTGAGCGAGTGGATTGAGTCGATGTCGCCCGTCGAGCGCGCGCTCGGTCAGACCGGGCTGATTGGCATCGTGACCGACCTCAAGCCGGAAAAACTTTCGATGTTGGCAGAACAGGCCCTCACGCAGGGCGATGCCAGGCGCGGCGAAGCGGTATTTCAGCGTCAGGAACTCAACTGCACAAAGTGCCACTCCATAGCCGGCAAAGGCGCCAATATTGGCCCTGACCTGGCAATGCTCGGCACGCAAGTCAAGGCCGAACACATTTTGGAATCAATACTTCTTCCCGACCGGATCATTAAGGAGGAGTTTCGTGCCGTCACATTGCAGACCGAAGGCGGATTGGTCGTTACCGGCATTCAGGTCCTCGATGACGGTCACGATGTCGTGCTGCGCGATCCGGTCCGTGGCGACACACGCATCGCCAAGGCCGAGATTGCAGGACGATCCGAAGGCGGTTCGCTAATGCCCGCCAACCAGGTCGCGTCGCTCAATCGCAACGAGTTTCTTGATCTGGTGCGTTATCTCGTTGAACTCAACCGTCTCGACAACAAGACACCAGCGGCGCAATCAGGGAGTCCGTGATTAACCGGCGCGGGGTTGCCGTCGTCGAAATGCTGTCGAATTTGCTCATCGTTTTGACTTTGGCGGTGGGCAAGTCTCGCGCTCTCGTAAGCGCGAGATGGACGACGTCGACTTTTTTCGTAGACGCTGACCCGACCTGTCAACCGCGCGCCCGAGCAGCGCGATAGCGGCCGCGAAATCGAACGGGTTCTTGCGGTGGTGGTTGAACGCAATCCAGGTCGCCGCGGGCGGCGCACTTTCCGCGGGGATCGTCGCCGTATAATTCATTTGGTGAATCGCCTCCCATCGTGCGCGTCGGTGTTCCGAGGTCTTTCGAACCCCGGCGTAGTTGCCTCGGTTGGTCAACCGCCGCGAGGTCGTTCATGGAGTTGTACCACCTGCAGTCGTTTGTCGCCGCCGCCGAGTCGCAGAGCTTCACCTTGGCCGCAAAAGTTCTGG